>DATFCF010000977.1:0-4325 GCA_035253445.1 Mycobacterium sp. | reverse complement strand
ACCCCGACTCTCGCGGTGCCGGGGACAGGGATGCAAATGCCCTTCGGAACACCATATTTGCGCAGGTGATCGCATATTATTGCGGTGTCCTGAAAGCGCGCGACTCACCATCGCGCCGAAGAATACGGAGTCTCGGAATGGCTGATTTGGCGACTGCTGTGACGGTGTTGGATGCGAATGGGCGGGCCGGTGTTCCGTCGTTGTTGATCTCGGGTCCGGGTATGGGTAAGTCGAGTCTGGTGCGGGGGTTGGCGGCGTCGGACGGGGTGTTGTGCGAGACGGTCCTCGGGTCGTTGCGTGAACCGGCCGACTTCGCTGGCCTGCCGGTGGTGCGTGAGCACGGGGTGACGTTGGAGGCTCCGGACTGGGCGAAGCGCATTCACGCCGAGGGCGGTGGCTATCTGTTTCTGGACGAGTTGACGACGAGTCCGCCTGCGGTGCAGGCGGCGATGCTCGCGGTCGCGTTGGACCTGAAGGTCGGTGATCTGCAATTGCCGAAGGGGACGCGGGTGATTGCGGGTGCGAATCCTCCCGATTGCGCTGCCGGTGGGTACGAACTGGAAGCGCCATTGGCGAATCGGTTCTGCCATGTGGAGTTCACTCCGTCTGTTGACGAGTGGTTGGACGGTATGGCGACAGGGTGGGCCACGCCGCCCGCCTCGCGTGCGGTGGCGACGGACGAACAGCGCGTGGCGCTGGTGCGTAGTTCGATCACCGGATATGTCCAGCGCAACCCGGAAGCGTTGGACGCGTTCCCGTCGTCGGCGGCGCAGACCGGGGGAGCGTGGCCGTCGCGCCGCACATGGGCGATGTTGGCGGCGGTGTTGCCGCATCTGCGTGACGACGACAACGCGGCGATCAATGCGGCGGTGTTCGGGCTGATCGGTGAGGGGACCGGTGTCGAGTTCCTGGAATGGCGCAGGAATGCCGATCTGCCCGACCCGGTGGCGGTGATCGAGAATCCGGAAACGGCGTTCGACTGGCAGTCTCGTCCGGACCTGGTGTGGGCAGTTCTGTCGGGTGTGACGGCGTGGGCTGCGGGGCGGGGCACTGTCGAGGCGTGGCGCAGCGCGTGGGGGCCGCTGATCGCGGCTGCGGAAGCGGGTGCACCTGATGTGGCGGGCGCTGCGGCGCGGACGTTGGCGAAGGCGCGGCCCGCCAAGGCTGTGGTTCCGGCTGCGGCGAAACGGTTCTCCCCGATGTTGGTGGCTGCGGGTCTGGTCGGTGAGGCGGCGTGAGCGCGGTGCGGGTACTCGACCCGGACGAGTTGCGCCCGTTTCGGTTGGCCCGGTTGGTCTCTGCCGAACAGATGCCGTACTTCATGCGGGCGTTGTTCGCGGCGCAACCGGTGGCTGCGCCGGGGCTGGGCACGTTCGCGGTGGATGCGCAGTGGCGGTTGTATCTCGATCCGGCGCTGCTGGTCGGTGCGAACGCGTGGCCGGTCCCGGTGGCGGGTGCGGTCCTGTTGCACGAAGTAGGGCACCTGCTGCGGGCACATGCCGCGCGCGCCGCGTCCTTGCCGAAACCGGTCCAGCACCTGGCGTGGAACTACGCCGCCGATGCGGAAATCAACGATGACCTTCTCGCGGCCGGTGTCGGACTGCCCGAAGGGGTGATCACCCCGGAGTCGTTCGGGTGCGCATCGGGAGGCATTGCGGAGGACTACTACACGAACCTGGTCGATCCGTCTGCCTCTCCATCTCCGAACGCACCCGCAGACGGCGACGGTGATCCGGGGTGCGGGTCCGGTGCGGGGTGCCCTGCCGTGCCCGGCGAGTTGGGTGCGGCAGGGAATGAGGTCACCGAAGGTCTCGACGGCGCGGAGGCAGACCTGGTGCGGCGGTACGTCGCGCAGGCCGTTCGTGAGTCTTCGGGAAAGGGCAGGGGGAGCGCCCCGGCCGGGCTGGTGCGGTGGGCCGGTGAGGTACTGGCACCGCCGACCGTGGCGTGGGATCGGTTGCTGCGTGCGGCGATCCGGCGCGTCTTGGCGGATCAGGCGGGGCGGACGAACTACACGTATTCGCGGCCGTCGCGGCGCGGGATCCCGGGCATAGTCGCTCCGGCGATGCGCGGCCCGTCGATCACGGTCTCGATTGTGGTCGACACCTCGGGATCGATGTCGGCAGACGATCTGGATGCGGCGATGAGTGAGGTTGCCGGGGTGCTGCGGGCTGGCGGTGTGTCACGGGATCGGGTGCGGATTCTGGCCTGTGACGCGTCGAGCACAACGGCGCAGCCGGTTCGGTCCATCGCGGACGTGAAACTGATCGGCGGCGGCGGCACCGACATGCGGGTGGGTATCGACGCCGCCAATGCTGCGCGTCCGCAGCCGCATGTGGTGATCGTCCTGACGGACGGGGATACGCCGTGGCCGGATCGCCCGTCGCGGTCGCATCTGGTGTGCGCGGTGATCGGCAGTGACGCGGCTGCGGGGCGTACACCGTCGTGGGCATCGACGGTGTACGTGCCGGTCGGCGCGGGAGCGCGTGCATGAGCGCGGCAGGAAACGGCGACCTGGTCCGCTACGCCGACCGAGTGTTGGCCGGTACCGGGATCACCGCGAACCAGGTCGCGGCGGTAGTGGCAGGTGCGGCGACCGATGCGGCGGCGACGGCACTGCGCGCCGGTTGGCGCTGTGCCGCGAATCCGGTGCAGGGAAGCGACGAGGAGCGGGGAGCTGCATGAGCGTGGAATGGTTCGACCTCGCTCAGCGACTCTATGCCGCCGAAACCCGGTCGCCGGTCGCTCGGCTCACGCACACCACGTTCGCGGCGTCCACGGCGGCGCTGGCGGTGCGCGTAGTGGCACGTGGCGGAAGCGTCACCGTGGCAATGGCCGGGTTCGAGGGCCGCGAGGAACGCGCCCGCGACGTGGATGCCCTGGGACTGCTGGCCGCACACGGCGGCACCATCGTGGGGCGATGCGACCCGGCACCGTTGCTCACCGACGACACCGGCACCCTGGCTGCCCTGCTGACGCTGGCGCGGGCGCACGCACACCACCCGGACCCGCAGGTGGCCGGCGGGGCGGCCATGGTGGCGTGGTGGGCGGATCGGGCAGACCATCCCGGCACGTCGGCGGTGGTGAATCTGGTGGCCGCGTCGTCGGCGCGGTACGTCCTCGGCACCACCCCGGAGGCCGAACGGTCGGCGACCACGTGGCGGCAGTGGTTCGGCATCTCCGATGACAGCGTCATCGGCTTGCATGAGTGGGCCGCGAAGATCAGCGGCGGACCGCTGCTGCCACTACTGAAGCCGATTCACGAGGACGACCGTTATTCGTGGGGCCGCGCGCTATCGGCAGCGACAGCCGGGCATGACTGGTCGCGCCCGGACAACACCGCCAGCGCCGCCATGGGACTGCGCACCCGATGCGATGCCGCCGACCTGAAAGCTGCCGCCCTGCTCGATGATCCGCTCTGGCGGCAACGCGCAGTCCATACCGGGCACGTGGCGGTCGGGGTGGCATCGGTGACCCCGCCGCCGAAAGGGTCGCGTCGGCGCAACGCATCGCTGTCGGTGACCTGTGAGCGGCTCGATTCACGGTTGCGCGTCGGCTCCGAGGTCACCGGCTGGATGGGCACCCCAGCGGACAAGCCCTTCGAGCGGTTCTGTGTCGAGGTCACCTCGGCGCACGTCGTAGAGGGAAAGTTGGTCCTCGGTCTCGGCTCGGTCGGCGCACACGCCCCCGCACCGGGAGCAAGGGTGTGCTTGATGCCTGGGCCGCCGTCCCCGCAGACGATGCGCGCGGGTCGGGGCCGATACTGGCGGCTCTACCGTGCCCGCCGTTCCTGGCTCTCCACCGGCCAAACACCGGTCGCTGCGCGGCGTGAGGTTCCCCTCGACGTGCTGATCGCGGGCGCAGAGGACTAGCCCCGGCAGCCTGCACCACAACCCAAAAACTCCTGCTTCACATCACCTTTCGTGAAAGGTTGCACCGTCATGCGCATCCTCGCCCCCCGACCCGATATCCCCAAACCGGCACCCTCGAGCGCACCGGCACCCAGGCCGAGCGCGCCGTCGCTCACGCAGTGGCCGGGATCGCAGATCATGTCCGATCCGATCACCGCACGTGTGCTGTTCTCGGTGTGGTCGGGTGATCCCGCCGTCGTCGTCCCGTCGCCACCCGGTGCGGGCAAGACCCGACTGGTTGCCCTGCTCGCGGCGGCATTGGCGCACCGCGGCGATCTGCGTGTCGGCATCGCGGCCCAGACCCGCGAACAGGCAGTGGAGATTGCGCGGCGCCTCGGCACCCTCACCGATCGCGCTGCACTGATGTGGAAAACGAAACCGCCGAAACCCGACAGCGGCGAGACGCCAGCGGTG
>DATFCF010000976.1:0-5340 GCA_035253445.1 Mycobacterium sp. | reverse complement strand
ACCGCGCGGGCCCGCCCGGCCGGCACCGACCGCCCACCCAGCCCGAGCACCACCAGGTCCATACCGTCCATCAGCACGGCGGCCACCTCGACCGGATCAGCCCCCGGTTCGGGGATGACCGCGACCCTGCTCAGATCCGCACCCATCTCGACCGCCGCCAGCAGACCCACATCGGGCTGGCCGACGATCGCGGCATGCCCACCCTCTGCCGTCACCGCCGCCACCATGCTCAGCGGCAGCGACCGCGCACCCGACAGCACCGCCACCGTCCCGCGCGGCAACGGCGCCGGTAGCAGTTCGGCCAGCGACTCGGGCACCGGCAGCAAAGTTTCCGAGTCCGGTAACAGGTCGGTCGACGGTGCTTCTCCCCTACGGCCGCCACCCACCTTGCCGGACACCGCCGCCATCTTGCGACGCAGGTGTTCTACCTGCTCAGCACGGCTAAGCCGACGCTGATCCAAGGTAATCGCTGCCGTCACAGCAGCACCTCCCGCATCATCTGATTCACTCGATGTTCGAATGTATGTTCGATACAGCGAGTAAACACCCACCCACCGACACCGTCAAGCGCGGGTGACGTTGGCGACTGCGCGCTTTGATACGCCGATCGCGGCGCGTTGCGGATGACACCGCACGCTCACCGCAGGAGCGCGGTTACTCCCACTCGATGGTGCCGGGCGGCTTGCTGGTGACGTCCAGCACGACCCGGTTCACCTCGGGGACCTCGTTGGTGATGCGGGTGGAGATGCGTTCGAGCACCTCGTACGGCACCCGCGTCCAGTCCGCGGTCATGGCGTCCTCACTGGACACCGGCCGCAGCACGATCGGATGGCCGTAGGTGCGGCCGTCACCCTGCACACCCACCGACCGGATATCTGCAAGTAGCACCACGGGGCATTGCCAGATCTGGTTGTCCAACCCGGCCGACGTCAGCTCCTCACGGGCGATCGCGTCGGCGTGGCGCAATGTGTCCAACCGCTTGGCGGTGACCTCACCGACGATCCGGATGCCGAGACCAGGACCAGGAAACGGTTGGCGCGCAACGATTTCCTCGGGTAGACCGAGTTCGCGGCCCACCGCGCGCACCTCGTCCTTGAACAGCAGGCGCAGCGGCTCGACGAGCTTGAACTTCAGGTCGCCGGGCAGGCCGCCGACATTGTGGTGGCTCTTGATGTTCGCGGTGCCCGAGCCGCCGCCGGACTCGACCACGTCGGGATACAGCGTGCCCTGCACCAGGAACTCGACCTCAGATCCGCTGCCCCCCACGATATCTCGCACCGCACCCTCGAACGCCCGGATGAACTCGCGCCCGATGATCTTGCGTTTGCCCTCCGGGTTGGTCACCCCGGACAGCGCCTCGAGGAACCGGTCGGCGACATCGACGGTAACCAGCTTGGCGCCGGTGGTCGCGACGAAATCGCGCTGCACCTGGGCCCGTTCGCCGGAGCGCAACAGCCCATGGTCGACGAACACACACGTCAACCGGTCGCCAACGGCCCGCTGCACCAGCGCGGCGGCCACTGCAGAATCCACCCCGCCCGACAACCCGCAGATCGCCCGGCCATCACCGATCTGGTTGCGAACCTGTTCAACCAGGGCATCGGCGATGTTCGCGGGCGTCCAGGTGGAGCCGATCCCGGCGAATTCGTGCAGAAACCGGCTCAGCACTTGCTGCCCATGCGGCGAATGCATTACCTCAGGGTGGTACTGCACACCTGCCAGCCGGCGGGCCCGATTCTCGAACGCAGCGACGGGAGCGCCGGCGCTGCCTGCCACCACTTCGAATCCCTCCGGAGCCGCGGTCACCGCGTCGCCGTGGCTCATCCACACCGGCTGGGTGGTGGGCAGGTCGGAATGGAGTTGTCCCCCAGTCACTTCCAGCTCGGTACGGCCATACTCACTGGTCCCGGTGTGGGCGACGGTGCCGCCGAGCGCCTTGGCCATCGCCTGAAAGCCGTAACAGATGCCGAACACCGGCACCCCGAGGTCGAACAGCGCGGGATCCAGCTGCGGCGCCCCGTCGGCGTAGACACTGGCCGGGCCGCCGGACAGCACGACGGCCTGCGGATCTTTGGCCTTGATCTCCTCAACGCTGGCGGTATGCGGAATGACCTCCGAATACACCCGCGCCTCGCGGACCCGTCGAGCGATCAGCTGCGCGTACTGCGCGCCGAAGTCGACCACCAACACGGGGCGAGGCGATGCTGAATCCACCCGGTTAGTCTAATTGGCCAGGCAACGACCCCGCCGCCACGTCAGCTCTTCAGACGTGCAGCGCGACGAACGGCCCAAACTCCAAGTTGCGCACCACAAACCACGACACCGTCAACACCAGCGCCACCGGCGCCGACCATTTCAAGTGCTGCCAGCTGCGCACCTGTCTGCCCGCGATCCGGCCGTACGTCCACGCCCCGTACGCCCACAGCAACAGCAACACCGCGACCAGGCCAAGAGCATTGAACCGCGCCGCTGCCACCACGTCCAGGTGCAGCAGCGAGTAGATCATCCGGAGGCTGCCGCAACCCGGGCAGTCGATGCCCAGCAACAGCTTGGTCGGGCACACCGGCAGGATCCCGCCGGGAACCGTCGGGTTCGCCAACCAAATGACCGCGCACCCGCCCGCCGCCGCAGCGGCGACCGCCAGCGGCGCAACGAGCCGGTGCGAAGTCTGAATCACATCGAGAGGCCGCCCGCGACGGCAATGATGCCGTAGATGATGCCCACGACGACGCCGGCGATGGCTCCCCAGATCGCCCACTTCTTGGCGTTGTCGGCGGCGGCCTGCGCCTCGGCATACTGACCCTGGGCCCACAACCCGGACACCTTGCTCGCGTTGATGATCGATACGATGCCGAACGGCAGGCAGCACAGCACCGTAACGAGGATGGCCCACACCAGATAATTGTCCGGTTGTTGTGTGGGTGGAACTCCCTGCGGCGCGGCAGAGGCCGGAGGTTCTGGGGGATACGTCATAGATGGGTCCTTCGTCTCAAGGTCGCGCGGTGCGCCGCGGTTTGCGTGCACCGATGCCAAGCCCGCTCAATATAGAACACACGTTTGCTGAACGCGCTGCAATCGAATTCATCGGCGCCACAGCGCCGAGGCTCCCGCTTCGCTGACCCCCTGGGGTGGTGGTTCGGATCTCTCGCTGGAAGTTCACATCGTAATGCCGTCGGCATAGGCCGTGATCATGTCTACGAGCAGGCGCCGCTCACGCAGCGGTGACGATGGATTCCGTTCGGCCATAGGTGTTTTACGCCAGCTGTTTGCTCACGGGCAGGCCGCCGGTGGCCTCGAACACCACTCGCCTGCCGATCTCGACGGCATGGTCGGCGAATCGCTCGTAATACCGGCCGAGCAGAGCGACGTCGACCGCGGAGCAGACCCCGTCCTGCCACTTGCGGTCGATGAGCAACGTGAACAGGTGCCGATGCTCGGCGTCCACCGCGTCGTCTTCGTCACGCAGGCGCCCAGCCCTTTCGGGATCGCGCGACAACAGCACTTCCTGCGCGGTTCTGGCCAACTGGACTGCCCTGGAACCCATTTCGGCGAAACTGGCCCGGACTTCATCGGGTAACGCGCATTCGGGATGCCGCAGCCGGGAAATGCCGGCGACATGCACGGCGAGCGCACCCATCCGTTCGATATCGGCGCTGATGTGGATCGAGCCGACGATCGTCCTCAGGTCGCCTGCGACGGGTTGCTGTAGCGCGAGCAGTTTGAGAGCGGTTTCCTCGGCACGCCGACTCAGCGCTGCAACGTGCTCCTGGTCGGCGATGACCTGCTCGGCCAAGGACAAGTCGGCTTCGAGCAATGCGTGCGTCGCTTGTTCCATCGCCGTTGCGGTGAGACCGCACATCTCACCCAACTGCTCGCACAGTCCGGATAACTGCTCGTAGTAAGCAGTTCGCATGGCCCGAGCCTCCCTCGCCGGATCCGTTCGGTCCGTAAAGCTGAGGTTAGATACCCGTTTCGACGGCGCCCTAACCGGCTGAGCTGACCGGCTCGATCGGCAACCGTCGTAGCGCGGCGGGCGCGTCAACGGGCACGACCGGATGTTGCGGCGGGATCGGCGCCAGCCGCCGGTAGGGCTCGCCCTGTGGTGGCCGCTGGTCGACCTCGCCCTTGTTCGGCCACAGCGACGCGGCACGTTCGGCCTGAGCGGTGATCGAAAGCGACGGGTTGACACCGAGATTCGCCGAGATCGCCGCACCGTCCATCACCGAAAGCGTCGGATAGCCATAGACCCGCTGATACGGGTCGATCACGCCGGTCTCGGGGCGGTCTCCGATCGCCGCGCCGCCGAGAAAGTGCGCCGTCAGCGGAATGTTGAACAACTCACCCCAGGTGCCACCGGCGACCCCGTCGATCTTCTTCGCGATCCGGCGGGTGACCTCGTTGCCCGCCGGTATCCACGTCGGGTTCGGCTGGCCATGACCTTGTTTGCTGGAGTACCGCATGAAGCCGAGCTTGGTCCGCTCGGTGAACGTCGTGATCGAGTTGTCCAGATGCTGCATCACCAACGCGATCACCGTGCGCTCGCTCCACTGCCTGACGTTGAGCATGCGCAAGGTGGCGCGCGGATCCTCACCGGCATTGCGCAAGAACTGTCGCCACCGAGGAACATCGGTCCCCTCCGGACCCGCGCCGTCAGTCATCAGTGTCTGCAACAGGCCCATGGCATTGGAGCCCTTGCCGTATCGCACCGGTTCGATGTGGGTGTCGGACGTGGGATGGATCGACGACGTAATCGCCACCCCGTGCGTGAGGTCGAGCTCGGGTGAGACTTCGAACCGTCCTGCGCCGACGATCGATTCCGAGTTGGTGCGAGTCAGCACGCCCAGCCGCTCCGACAGCTGTGGCAGCTTGCCCTTGTCGCGCATCTTGAACAGCAGCTTCTGCGTGTTGAACGTGCCCGCGGCCAGCACGAGGTGTTGTGCGGTGAAGGTCCGCTTCTTCCTGCGCACCCAGCGACCGGTGCGCACGGTGTGCACCTCCCAGAGCCCATCGGCCCGCTGCTCGAACCCGGTGACGGTGGTCATCGGATGTACTTGGGCGCCAGCCTTTTCCGCCAAGTACAAGTAGTTCTTGACCAACGTGTTCTTGGCGTTGTGGCGGCAGCCGGTCATGCACTCCCCCACCTCCACGCAGCCGGTCCGCGCGGGACCGACACCGCCGAAATAGGGATCAGGCACCGTCTTGCCGGGCGTCTTGGTGCCGTCCGGCCCGAAGAACACGCCGACGGGGGTGGGCACCCAGGTGTCGCCGACGCCCATCTCGTCGGCAACCGCTTTGACGATGCGGTCGGCGTCGGTGAAGGTCGGGTTCTTGACCACTCCG
>DATFCF010000975.1:0-3122 GCA_035253445.1 Mycobacterium sp. | reverse complement strand
CGTGACTCTGCCCGTCGATGGTGTCGCCGACCTTGGCCTTGCGGTTGGGATGCAGATACCCCGACACATATCGAGCCGGAATTCCCATGCTGCGCAACAAGATCAACGACAGGTGCGCGAAGTCCTGGCAGACGCCTTTGCCTTCGCGATGCGCGTCAAGCCCGGACGAGTGCACGCCCGTGGTGCCCGGCACGTATTCCAGTTCGCTGTGTACCCAGTTCGCCGCCGCGGTGACGGCCTCCTGCGGGTCGTGGTACTTGGCGATACGCTGCCCCACCCGCTGGATCCGCTTGCTCGCGGGCGTGTAGTCGGTGGGGCTGAGCACTTCGTCGAACCGGTCGATCACCGCCTCGGAATGCAGGTCGTCCCACCCGATCTTGTCCTTGGGCATCTCGCCCTTGTCTGTCTCCACCACCGACGACGACGTAACCTCCAGCTCAGTGTGCGGTGCGTGCAGATCGAATGCGGTCACCGCGGTGCCCCAGTAGTCGACGTAGCGGTACGACCTTGTGGCGGGGATGGTTTCGACGCGGTTGAGGATGACGTTCTGCCGGGAGTCCGAACGCGGCGTCAGCCGCGCCTCATTGAATGACGCGGTCACCGGCGACTTGTAGGCGTATCCCGTCGAATGAACGACCCGCAGCCGCCACATCAGAATCTGCCCGTCATCGTCGGCTCTTCGCCCGAGGGCTCATCGCTGCGCCAGCGGCTCATCGTCAGACCTCGCCTTCCTCGATGACCAACGACGCGCTTCGCCCGGCGTCGTGCCATGCCACCCACGGTGCTGAATGAAAGTACTGCAGCGCCAACGCCTCTCCGACGTCATGGCAGGTCTTCTGCAGGTCGGCCAGCCGCAACTCGAGCGATTCCAGCAACACACCTGGGCGGAGAAACTCCAGCTCGCTGCGCGCCCGGCCGAGTAGGCGTTGCGCCTCCGCTGTCGCGCCGAGCCTGTTATGCGGCCGGTTCATCAGCTCATCGAGGCTGTGTTCGGCCAGCCGCAGCGAATAGAAGACCGACCGAGGGAAAAGTCGGTCCAGCAGCATGAATTCGACGACCCGGCCGGCATCGAGGACGCCGCGGTAGGTGCGCAGATAGGTGTCGTGAGCGCCGGCGGACCGCAAGGTGGTGACCCAGGCCGGTGACGAGCCGCTGTCGCCGACGCGGGAGAGCAACAGCCGCACGGTCATATCGACACGTTCGATAGCTCGGCCAAGCACCATGAACCGGTAGCCGTCGTCGCGGCTCAGCGTCGAGTCCGCCAGACCGGCGAACATTGCGGCGCGGCCCTCGACGAACGACAAGAACTCGTGCGGGCCAAGACGTTTGGCGGCTCGCTCACGCTCCGGCAACGCGTTGTAGGTGGTGTTCAGACACTCCCAGATCTCTGTGGACGTGACTTCGCGTGCACCGCGGGCGTTTTCGCGCGCAGCCGAGACCGCTTCGACGATCGAGTAGCCGCTGCCCTCCGTGTCCCGACTGAACGCCACGATGTCGGTCAACGACCACACGTCCAGTGGCGACTCGGGCGGCTCGATGCCCAGCACCCGCAGCAGCGTCCGCGACGCTTGGTCCGGGTCGACGCTCGAATCTTCGAGCAGCTGATGCACTGTCACGTCCAGGATGCGTGCGGTGTCGTCGGCACGCTCCACATAGCGGCCGATCCAATACAGCGATTCGGCGTTGCGCGCCAACATTATTGTCTCCTCATCAGCGTTTGCTCGTCGCCCAAGGGCTCATCGCCGCGCGTGCGGCTCATCGGAAGTCCATCACCGCCTATTGCTGCTGTTGTTGTTGGCTCTGTTGCGAGCCGTTCGGCTGCGGCAGCACCTGCGATTGCTGTTGCTGCTGTTGTTGAGACGGCCCGTCGGTGCCGGTCTCGGCCTTCGGGCCCTTTGCCGTTTTGGGCAGGGCGCGCACCACCTCGGCGGCGGCCAGCTCACGATCGGCCACCGACGCGCGTGACGCCAGCACCCACGTGTCCTTGGAGCCGCCACCCTGACTGGAGTTGACCACCAGCGAGCCCTCGGGCAGCGCGACCCGGGTCAGCCCGCCGGGCAGCACCCACACCTCGTCGCCGTCGTTGACGGCGAACGGCCGCAGGTCCACGTGGCGAGGTGCGAGTTGGTCGTCGATCTGCGTCGGCACCGTGGACAGCTGCACGACCGGTTGGGCGATCCATCCGCGCGGGTCGCTGCGGACTTTCTTGCTGATCGCGGCCAGCTCCTTCACCGAAGCGTCGGGGCCGAACACGATGCCGTAGCCGCCGGAGCCCTCCACTGGCTTGATCACCAGTTCGTCGATCCGGTCGAGGACTTCCTCGCGTTCGTCGTCGAGCCAGCAGCGGAACGTGTCGACGTTGGCCAGCAGCGGCTTCTCGCCGAGGTAGTACTCGATGATCGTCGGCACATAGGTGTAGACCAGCTTGTCGTCGCCGACGCCGTTGCCCACCGCACTGGAGATGACGACGTTGCCGGCCCGTGCCGCGTTGAGCAGGCCGGCGACGCCGAGCACCGAGTCCGGCCGAAACTGCATCGGGTCGAGGAAGGTGTCGTCGATGCGGCGGTAGATGACGTCGACTTGGCGCTCCCCCTCGGTGGTGCGCATGTAGACGGTGTTGTCGCGGCAGAACAGGTCGCGGCCCTCGACGAGTTCGACGCCCATTTGCCGGGCGAGCAGCGAATGCTCGAAGTAGGCCGAGTTGTAGACGCCCGGGGTGAGCACCACGACGGTCGGGTCGGCCTCGTTGGACGCCGCGGCGTTGCGCAACGCCCGCAGCAGGTGCGATGAGTAGTCGCCGACCGCGCGCACGCGGTGGGTGGCGAACAGGTTCGGGAAGACCCGCGCCATCGTGCGCCGGTTCTCCATCACGTAGGAGACGCCCGATGGCGAGCGCAGGTTGTCCTCGAGAACCCGGAATTGGCCCTGAGCGTCGCGGACCAGGTCGATGCCCGCCACATGGATCCGCACGCCGTTGGGCGGGACGATGCCGACGGCCTCGCGGTGGAAGTGCTCACACGAGGTGACCAACCGGCGCGGGATGACGCCGTCGCGCAGGATTTCCTGCTCTCCGTAGATATCGTCGAGATAGAGCTCCAGCGCCCTGACCCGCTGGGCGATGC
>DATFCF010000974.1:0-5439 GCA_035253445.1 Mycobacterium sp. | reverse complement strand
AGAACACCCCGAGTGGGGCTTCGCCGGCATCGTCCAGCACTACATCGACAAGCCGCTGATCGCCGCCGTGAACGGATTCGCACTTGGTGGCGGCACGGAAATCGTACTGGCTTGCGACCTCGCGATCCTCAGCACGCAGGCCACCCTCGGATTGCCAGAAGTGACCCGAGGGCTGATAGCCGGTGCAGGCGGCCTGCTGCGACTGCCTGACCAGATGCCACCCAAGCTCGCCGCAGCCGCCGTATTGACCGGCGACCCGATACCACCGCCGACAGCCCTGCAATGGGGGCTGGTCAACGCGGTCGTACCACCTGAGGACGTGCTGGCCGAAGCGACGCGCCTCGCCCACCGGATCGCGGCCAACGCCCCCCTGGCGGTGACCGCCACCAAACGGATCATGGCCCACCGCCGCAACTTCGGCTCCGACTGGGCGGAGGCCATGTGGGCGATGAACGACCGAGAACTCGCGTCCATCCTCGCCTCTGAGGACGCCAAGGAAGGCCCCACCGCCTTCGCCGAGAAACGCTCGCCACGTTGGACCGGCGGCCTGGAACGGTCGACGGCCGGGACGCGGTGAGCGGGACCGGTGTGGTGAGCACGTCACCGACGACGAGTCCCGCGCTGCGGCGGAGGCTTTGAGCGTGGCGATCACGTCGCCAGCCGTCGCAACGATGTGTCCAGTGCGCGCCAGAGCTCTCCCACGCGGCCGCGGCCATTAGGGGCCATCGGATAGCGCATCAGGACGCGCACCACGACGGGGCTGGCCAGATCTCTTGCCCTTTCGATGTATTCGGCACTCACGCGACGATCGTCGCTGGCATCGAGCTCGGCTGCCCGGGCCGCGTGGGCGGCCGGCATGAGGATGTGCCCGCCCTGGGTCGCCTTCGCCAGCGGGTGCAGGTAAGCGGCTGCTCCCGCATAACCGGCAGCGCGCGCCGCGTCAGCCGCGGCGTCATGGCGCATCTCTCGGGCTGCCCGTGCGGCCCTGTGGGCGTCCAAGGCGGCCACGCGTAGCGCCTTGGTCCGGTTGCCCCCAGTTGCGAACCGGAGCGCCTCGTCGAGCGCGGCCCGGGCGCGCGGATCATCCGTGCAGTCGCGCTCAAAGATCGCCAGAACGGGCGCCGCGCAGGCCACGGCGTAACCGGTGATCTCGCGTAGTTCAGCCATGCTGAGCTCGACCACCAGACTCTCGTCAGCCACAGCTCCATCCTTGCCCGGCTGCGCAGCGCCCTCAAAGTGCGCAGCGCCCCCAAAGTGCGTCGAAAACGAGCCAAGCGGATTGCGTTCTTTCGTTTACAGATCAACTGATCTAATATCAGATCGTGCGATCAGAAACGCCTCCGCGGACGTTTACCGGATCCGCGCGCAGAGCGCAGATTGTCGGGTGTGCGATCGAGGTGATCGCCGAGATCGGGTGGGCCCAGACCTCCATCCGCAAGATCGCCGACCGGGTCGGGGTCGCGATGAGCGCGGTGCTGTACCACTTTGGGACCAAGGACAACCTGGTCGACGCGATCATCGAGCAGATGTACCGCTCGGCGCTGGCCGTGGTGGTCCCGGCGGTGGATGCTGAAGGAACACAAGCCGCCAAGCTCAACGCCTACATCCGGGCGAGTGTGGAGTACTTCGACACCCACCGGATCCACTTGGCCGCCTTGACCCAGATCGGCACGAGTTATCAGCCCAGTGACGGGCGCCGCTTCGATGAGCTTGGGCTCAGTCCCGAGCTGAGCCAGGAGCTGGTCGCACTGGACCCCATCGCGATCCTGCGCGCAGGACAAGACGCCGGCGAATTCGGCGACTTCCCTGTCGATTCCATGGCGATCGCGTTGCGCGGTGCCGTCAACGCCGTGGTGGAAAACATCCTGCGCGATCCCGACTTCGATGCACGCGGCTATGCGGAGAATCTGGTCGAGATCTTCGGTCGAGCAATGCGGACGAAGCGATGAGCACGATCGTCATCGTCGCGGTCGGCAGTCGCGGTGATGTCGCCCCGCTGACCGGCGTAGGGGTGCGTCTGCGACAGGCCGGCCATCAAGTAGTTATCGCCGCCTACACGCCGTTCGCTAGCCTGATCACCCAGTGCGGCTTGGGTTTTCGCGAGCTTCCCGCTGAGCTCCCGTCGACGGCCGACAGCGCGGACGTGAATCCCGTCAAGGGACTTGCGGCGTTCGGTTCGCCCGCCGGGATGCGCGCGCTGGGCAACGACGTGTTGGCGGCGATCGGTGATGAGCCGGCTGATGTCCTGCTGTTGTCGCCCTTTTCGGAGTTGGCCGGTCATCAGTTGGCTGAAGCCAAAGGGATTCCCTCGGTGGGATTGCGGCTACAGCCCATGTCGGCGACGGCTGCTTATCCGCCGGCGGTGCTGGGCGCGTGGTCCGCCGGCTCCATCGGCAACCGGCTCGCCTCCAACGCGGGCGCCTGGTTGGTCGACCGCTTCTACGATGGGGTCGTTGCCGGATTCCGACGTGATCTTGGTCTGCCCAAGACGCCTGCACGTGCACTGCGCCGTCACCGCACCGACGCGCATTGGCCTGTATTGCACGGGTATTCACCGACCGTCGTGCCCCGTCCCGCCGACTGGCGCCCCGGCTTGCAGGTCACCGGCTACTGGTGGCCCGCATCCCCTTCTGGCTGGGAACCGTCGACCGCGTTGACCGATTTCCTAGACGCCGGCCCGGCTCCGGTATTCGTCGGATTCGGCAGCATGATGACCACCGCGCAACGCGCCGAAGAGATGTCGGAGGTCATCCGGAAAGCGGCGCGATCGGCGGGCGTGCGGGTCATCGTTCAGGCCGGGTGGACCGGTCTCGACACCGCCGACGACGATGTGCTGACCGTTGGCGAGGTACCGCACGATTGGTTGTTCCCTCAAGTGGCGGCCGTGGCGCACCATTGCGGCGCCGGAACTGTGGCCGCCGGGCTGCGGGCGGGCGTGCCCACCATCGCATTGCCCGCCTACGGCGACGGACCGTTCTGGGCACGCCGCCTCCACGAGCTCGGCGCAAGTGCCGCGACGATCCCGCAGCGCCGACTCACCGTCGACCGGCTGGCTGAGGCCATGCGCATCGCCGTCACCGATCCGAAGCCGCGACAGCTCACCCAACGTCTCGCCAGCAGCATCATCGCCGAAGATGGTGCAGCACAAGTAGTTTCCACTGTCGAGTCTCTGCTCCACCAATCCGCCTAGGGTTCGCCGCGCAGCAGAACCCGAACTCGCCAACGCCCTCAGCTGTCTTCGGCGCGGCGGGCACGGGCGCGTCGCTTGCCCTCGTGCATGGCGGCCACGCGGGCCACGGGAATGGTTCGGCCGTGCTCGATGAGGTCGTCGGGCAGCCGTTGTGGCGCGGGCATCGACGTGGCCCACGGGTCGGCTCCGGCAAGCGCATCGATCGCCGTGTGAATCGTGAAGTCGCCAGGTGTGATTCGGTCGAGGTCAGACCATTCGACCGGAAAGGACACCGGTGTCCGCGGGCGCAGCCGCGGGCTGTATGCAGCCGCGACCGTCGCACCGCCGGCCCGGGTTGAGTCGATGAATACCTTGCCGCCACGGTCTTCCACGATGAACGCCGTTGTCGCCAGGTCGGGATCGAGCGCTTCGGCCCGGGCGGCGAGCGCGCGCGTAGCACCGGCGACGTCCTCGACCGGCGCACTATCGTCGATCGGTACGAACACGTGGACGCCCTTGGCGCCGCTGGTTTTAACCGCGCCTGCCAGGCCGCAGTCTGCTAGCGCACGGCGAACCAGATGCGCAGCGGCGACCACGGCCGCGAAGTCGGCGCCGACCGGAGGGTCGAGGTCGAGCACCAGGTGCGTGGGCCGGTAGATGTTCGCCGCCAGGCCAAGCGTCGGGTGGTATTCGACGGCGCGCTGGTTCGCGAGCCACAGCAGTGTGCGGCGGTCGTCGCACAGTGCATAGCGCACTTCGCGCTTGGATGCTTCAGCCCATATCGACACTGTGCGCACCCAGTCCGGGGTGTACTTCGAAACGTTCTTTTGCATGAACGGCGCCTGCCCGCGCAACACGCGAAGGACGGTCAGTGGGCGACCGGCGAGTCCCGGCAGCATCCGATCAGCCACCGCATCGAGATAGTCGACAAGATCGCGCTTGGTGGCGCCGGCATCGGGACTCAACGGCTGGTCGAGGTTGGTGAGCTTGACCCCTTCGCGCTGCTCGCTCTTAGCCGCATCGCCTTCAGCGCTCATGCCCTCACGATAGGACCGGACGCCTTATGTCCGTCGGTCTCGTGCACATTTTCGAGCTGGCTGCGTTCGCCCGCGATGAGCACATCACTCTGCGGCCACCCGCCGGCAGCGCGATGTCACGGTTCACCTCGGTGAGTAACACCCTATTCGGTGCGCCCAGCGGGCAACAGCACCCGGCCGCACGTGCGCGTGCTGTTCGAGGGCCCGTGGTTGCTGGGTCAAACGCTCGCGCTGGTCAATCTGTTGATGATGCGTAGGCAGTTGCGTGTTCTCAAGAAGCTCGCCGAACGTGACGCGCTGACCGCCGTTTGACAAGATGACGCGCGTGGCCGAGCGCGTCAGGTTCTCCAGCACCACCGGACCCGACTTGGCGGGTCTCGTCGACCTGCCGGAGGGCGAGCTGCGCGGCTGGGGTGTCTTCGCCCACGGCTTCACGCTCGGCAAGGACTCGCCGGCCGCGAGCCGAATCTGCAAGCAGCTCGCCAGCGAGGGCATCGGCATGCTCCGCTTCGACAATCTCGGCCTCGGTGACTCCGAGGGCGATTGGGGTGACGGGTCGTTCTCCCACAAGGTCGCCGACACTGTCCGAGCAGTGGAGTACATGAACACCTCCGGCCGCGAGGTGCGGCTGCTCGTCGGACACTCCTTCGGAGGCGCGGCCGTCATCGCCGCCGCCCATGAGTGTCCGACGGTCGACGCGGTGGCCAGCATCGGGGCGCCGTACGAACCCGCCCACGTCGAACACAATTACGACGCGTTGTGCGAGAGGATCGAGGCCGACGGCGAGGCGCCGTTCCTCATCGGCGGCAAGGCTCTCACGCTCAAGCGGCACTTCATCGAGGACGTCCGCGCCGCCGATCTGCGCGAGCGGATCCACACACTGCGCCGGGCGCTGCTCGTCATGCATTCGCCCACCGACAACACCGTCGGCATCGCGAATGCCAGCGAAATCTTCAGGGCTGCAAGGCATCCCCGCAGCTTCGTCTCGCTCGAGGGTGCCGACCACCTTCTGACGGGCAAGAATCAGGCGGCACGGGCGGCCCGGATCATCAGCGCGTGGGCCGACCCCTATCTGTGACAGACCTTGTGACGTGATCGGTGGGGGACTGTTGTAAGTGCCCGCCTTCGGGCGACAAGCGAGCGACAACGCCGCGCCCTCTCTAGGAGTCGCTGAGTTGTCGCTCGAAGGCGGGCAAAGGCGGATCCCCGGTCGAGCCGGCGCCGCACGCGATG
>DATFCF010000973.1:0-7086 GCA_035253445.1 Mycobacterium sp. | reverse complement strand
TCGCCGGCGTCAAGGACGCGGTCGCCGACGCCATCAAGGGAACTCCGCTGGAGAGCTCGAAGGTGTATCTGGCCGGGACCGGCTCGATGTACAGCGACATGCAGGAAGGCGTCATCATCGACTTACTGGTCGCCGGCATCTCCTGCCTGATCTTGATCTTCGGGATCATGTTGATCATCACCCGCAGTGTGGTCGCCGCGTTGGTCATCGTCGGCACGGTGGCCGCATCCCTGGGCACAGCCTGCGGCCTGTCCGTACTGATGTGGCAAGACCTCATCGGGCTGGGCGTGCAATGGATCGTGCTGCCGCTGTCGATCGTCATCCTGCTGGCCGTGGGATCGGACTACAACCTGCTGCTGGTCTCCCGGCTCAAAGAAGAAATCCCGGCCGGGCTCAACACCGGCATCATCCGCGGCATGGGCGCCTCTGGCCGGGTCGTCACCGCCGCCGGGCTGGTGTTCGCCTTCACCATGGCCTCGTTCATCGTCAGCGACCTGCGCGTGCTCGGCCAGATCGGAACGACGATCGCGCTCGGGCTGCTGTTCGACACCCTGATCGTGCGCTCGTTCATGACACCATCCATCGCCGCACTGCTCGGACGGTGGTTCTGGTGGCCCGTGCGGGTGCGCACGCGGCCGGTGCCGCAGAAATTCGGCGAGGATCGACAGCTGTCGCTGTTCTAACCGGATCGGTTGCGGCACCGGCTTACTGGCCGCGATGAAACGCGGCGCCCGTCACTGGGGTTTCCTAGTTGCAGCCGCTGGCGTCGACCCACCGGCCGTTGTAGCCGATGCAGCCGCTGATGTTGGAGCCCGGCGGAGGCGGCGGTGGCGGAGGTGCGTCCTCAGGCAGCGGGGCGTAGTAGGCCGGCGGTGGCACGTAGGGGGCGACAGCATCTGCGATGTTGACGCACCCGCCGACAGAGATCCGGCGGCCGGCACTGGCGCATACGTCGGCATTGGCGGTGCCTGCAGGGGCGGCCAGGACGATGGCGCCGGGCAAAGCCGTGAACGCGAGCGCGGCGGTGGCCGCGCGGACCCAGGGCGAACGTGACGATGATCTGAACATCATTGTCCTAGAGGCTGGTTGGGTGGGGTGATGCCGCAGCGGTTGCGGAAGTCGACGAGGGGTTGGCGGATCCCGGCGAGGTCGGCATGGGCTTGCGGATTGGCGTCGAAGTAGGTCCGGGCGGCTTCCGGTACCTCGTCGTGGGGGCGGCCACGCAGGCTGCTGTAGAACTCGTTGACGTCGGGATGGGTGAACAGGTAGGCCGACGTGGCGGCAGCGACCCCGGAGGCGATGCCTGCGAAGTCAGCCGCAGTGCAGTTGGGTGGGCGCGGTGACGGCTCGGCCGCCGCTGTCGCCGGAGTGAGCAGACCGGTGAGGATCGCGGCGGCACCGGCAGCGAAGACCGGCAGGAGCGCCCAACGCGCGGTGGGCGAATTACGGGACACGATGAAACTCCCTTCCCGTGGTGGGCAGTTGCCCTTTTGCATTGCCCGGCGCGCCGAACTGTAGCAGGGCCGGCGGGTCTGGTGCGTCGGAATCGGCGCTCGGCAGGAACGCGGGTTGGGTTGGCGTGCCGCCTGTTTAGGGCCGCGGTGATGCGATCCGGGTGTTGCGGTAGCCAGTCGGCGTCATGCCGAACCAGCGTTTGCAGGAGCGGGTGAGCACACTTTGCTCGGCGTAGCCGAGTTGGCGGCAGAGCTGATCGAGGCCGAGATCGGTTTCGAGCAGCAGGCGTTGGGCGGCCTCGCGGCGGGTTTGGTCGATCAGCCCGGCGAATGTGGCCTTTTCGGCAGCGAGCCGCCGTTGCAGCGCTTTGGGGTGGATGCCGATGTGACGGGCAATGTCGGTGAGGGTTACGGCCCCGGTGGGCAAGAGTTGGCGCACCAGGGTGCGCACCAGCTGGCTGGTCGCGGGGTTGTAGTCGCCGACGGTACCGGCGAGGTAGTCCACGGCGGTCTGGTGGGCCAGGCTGTCTTTGGGCAGGGGCCGTTGCAGATCGGCGGTGCGCAGGGTGAAGCCGGCGACCGGTTCGCAAAAGCTGGGCGGGCAGCCGAAATAGCTCTGGTAGTCGTCGGCGGGGACCAGCGCGCGATGGGGCAGGTGCACGGCGACGGGCCGGTAGGCGGCGCCGAGGAACAGGCGCAGCACCCGCAGCGTGACCCCGAGTGACAGTTCGATGGCCTGGGCTTGCGGCGGTGGCGGGTCGAGGAGGTATTCGAATTCGAAGCGCCGCAGATCAGGGTCGAGATGTGCGGTTACCCGCGCGTTGATCGACGGGCTGTAGGCGGCCATGAACTTGTCGAACATCAGGAAGGCTTCGGCGACGGTGGCCGCGCTGCGGCCCGCCAACCCGACAGGGCCGAGGATCTCGATGCCCTGGCGCAGCGCCAGACGCCGACCGAAATCGGGGGTTTGGAGTGTGGCGGCGGTGTCTTCGAGCATCCGGGCCCCGTTGGGCAGGGAGATGAACCGGTCGTGGCGTCCGACGTCGCCGTGGGGAATGTGGGCATCGGCCACCAGGGCATGACTGTCGCCACCGAGTTCGGTGACGAGCTCGTGAAAATTCGTCAACGCCGTTCCACGGATCACCGCCATGTCCCCGACTGTCAAAGATCTGTCTCGAATAGTCAAGACGAATCGTTGCTGTGTGGTGCAAAGTGAATGCCCGGTCGGGAGACCGCTGTGGTGTGGTCTGCCCGAGAGGCCGGCCGCGACGATGCGCCTGAGAAAGGGGCCGGTGTTGTCTGAGGGGCTGGGTGACCAGATGGTGGCGCCGGTACTGCCGGGCGGCGGGGTGTTGCCGTTCGCGCCGGTTCCATCGGGCAGTGTCGCAGGCCGGACGTTGCAGGAATCGACGTACAACCCGCGCACGGTGCCAAAGCGCCTGCACGAGGATTCACCCAACATCGTCATCGTGCTCATCGATGATGCCGGGCCGGGATTGCCGTCGACATTCGGCGGTGAGGTGAGGACCGCGACGCTCGACCGGATCTGCGCCGAAGGCGTGTCGTACAACAGGTTTCACACCACGGCGATGTGCTCGCCGACCCGGGCGTCGTTGCTCACCGGCCGCAACCACCACGAGATCGGCAACGGCCAGATCGCTGAGCTGGCCAATGACTGGGATGGCTATGCGGGCAAGATTCCGCGGTCGAGTGCCACCGTGGCGGAGGTGCTCAAACAGTACGGCTATGCCACTTCTGCCTTCGGGAAATGGCACAACACCCCCGCGGAAGAAACCACCGCCGCCGGGCCGTTCGAAAACTGGCCCACCGGTTTGGGTTTCGAGTACTTCTACGGGTTTCTCGCCGGTGAGGCCTCGCAGTACGAGCCGCACCTGGTGCGCAACACCACCGTCGTCGCCCCGCCCAGAACTCCGGAAGAGGGCTACCACCTGTCCGAAGATCTGGCCGACGACGCGATCGGTTGGCTGCGCAGGCACAAGGCGTTCAACGCCGACAAGCCCTTCTTCATGTACTGGGCCAGCGGCTGTCTGCACGGCCCGCACCACATCATGAAGGAATGGGCCGACAAGTACGCAGGCAACTTCGATGACGGCTGGGACGCCTACCGGCAACGCGTGTTCGACCGCGCCAAGGACAAGGGCTGGCTCCCACCCGACTGCCAGCTCACCGAACGCGATCCGCAGCTTGCGGCGTGGGAGGACATTCCCGAGGACGAGAAGCCGTTCCAGCGCCGCTTGATGGAGGTCGCCGCCGGTTACGCCGAGCACGTCGACGTCCAGGTGGGGCGCATCGCCGATGAGCTGGATGCGCTGGGCTACGCCGAGAACACCCTGTTCCTCTACATCTGGGGTGACAACGGCTCCTCAGGGGAAGGGCAGAACGGCACGATCGCTGAACTGTTGGCGCAGAACGGGATCCCCACCACGGTGCGCCAGCACATCGATGCCCTTGACGAGCTCGGCGGCCTGGACGTACTCGGCTCCCCGCTGGTCGACAACCAGTACCACGCGGGGTGGGCGTGGGCGGGCAGCACTCCGTACAAGGGCATGAAGCTGCTCGCGTCGCATCTGGGTGGCACGCGCAACCCGATGGTGGTGCGCTGGCCGGCCAAGGTCACCGCCGAGGCCGCCCCGCGCGAGGTGTTCCTGCACTGCAACGACGTCGTGCCGACCATCTATGACGTGGTCGGTATCGAGGCGCCGCTGGTGGTCAACGGCGAACCCCAGATGCCGCTGGCAGGAGCCAGTTTCGCTCGCACCCTGGCCGACCGAAATGCGCCCGGCGGCAAGAAGACCCAGTACTTCGAGATCATGGGCAGTCGCGGAATCTACCACGACGGCTGGATGGCATCCGCGCGCGGGCCCCGGCTGCCCTGGGTGCCGGGCCAGCCCCCGGGTATCGCCACCTGGACGCCCGACAACGACACATGGGAGCTCTACCACCTCGACGAGGACTGGTCACAGGCCCACGATCTCGCCGAGCAGCAACCCGAAAAACTCGCCCAGATGCGGGAGATGTTCATCGTCGAGGCGGCCCGTAATGCGGTGCTGCCCATCGGCGGCGGTTTGTGGGTGCCGGTCTATCACCCCGAACTGCGCATCGCCCCGCCGTATCAGGAGTGGGAATTCTCGGGCGATACCGTGCGGATGCCCGAATTCTGCGCGCCGGCGCTGGGCAACAAAAACAACGTTGTCACCATCGATGCCGACATCCCGGCCGATGCCAACGGGGTGCTGTATGCGCTCGGCGCGGCGGCGGGCGGGTTGACCGTCTATCTGGACGAGGGTTACCTCTGCTACGAGTACAACCTGTTCATCTTGTCGCGCACCAAGATTCGTTCGGAGAACAAGGTGCCGCCGGGCCGGACCACCCTCACCGTGACGACCCAGTACGCGCAACCGCGTCCAGCCGGCCCACTGGCAATCACGGTGGCACGCAACGGCGACACGATCGCCGCCGGCCAGGTTCCGATCAGCGCGCCGCTGTTGTTCACCGCCAACGACTGCCTCGACATCGGCACCTGCCTGGGCTCACCGGTATCGCTCGACTATCGGGACCGCACACCGTTTCCCTTCGAGGGCCGCATCCACCGCGTCCACGTCGCCTATACCTAACCCTGTAGCCCACACACGTACTGGCGTCGTGTCATGCACCGCACGCACTCCATCGCGGCGGCCCGGCATTCGGCTCCGTGACGCCAAACCGGCATCTTGAAATATGCATGACGAACCACTAAGAGAGGAACCACTTTTCGTGAACAACAGATACGGTCGGCTGGGCACCTGGCTGGTCGCGCTGGGCACAGCGGTGCTCATGATCATCACCACGTCGGCGTGTTCGCCGTCATCATCCGACCAATCGGAGTCCGGCCACCTGACCCCCGAAGAGGCCAAAGCCATTGCGCTGGACGCCTACGTGTACGGCTACCCCCTGGTCACCGTCGAGATGACGCGGCGCGTGATGACCAACGTCGAGAAAGTCGACGGTCCCCGTGCACCGATGGGTCAGCTGATGCGGATGCGCGAGTACCCCAACGCCGCGTTCCGTGATGTCACCGCACCCAACGCCGACACCCTCTACACCAACGCGTTCATCGACGTCACAGACGAGCCGTGGGTGCTCAGCCTGCCCGACGCCCACGACCGCTACTACCTGTTCCCGATGCTCGACGGCTACACCAACGTGTTCGAGGTACCGGGTAAACGCACCACCGGCACCGGCCCGCAGACCTACGCCATCACCGGTCCCGGCTGGAAGGGCACCCTTCCGGCGGGAGTGACCGAGTACAAATCACCGACGTCCACGGTGTGGCTGCTGGGCCGCATCTACTGCACCGGCACGCCAGAGGACTACGCGGCCGTGCACAAGATGCAGGACGAGATCTCGCTGGTTCCCCTCAGTTCGTACGGCAGGCCCTACAACCCGCCTGCCGGCAAGGTCGATCCGAGCATCGACATGAAAACGCCTGTCCGCGACCAGGTCAACAACCTGAGCGCCGAAGCGTACTTCGATCTGATGGCCAGCCTGATGAAAGACAACCCGCCGACCACCGCCGACCAGCCCATCGTGGACAAGATGGCCAAACTCGGCATCGTCCCCGGCGAGAAGTTCGACATCAACAAACACGGTTCTGAGGTGGCCGCAGCCTTGCAGACGGTCCCCAAAGAAGGTCTCGACAAGATCATGGCCCGCTTCACCGAACTCGACGATGTCAACGGCTGGCGGTTCACCACCCAGACCGGCCAATACGGCACCGACTACCTGCAGCGCGCCGCCATCACCTACTTCGGCCTGGGCGCCAACCGCCCCCAAGACGCGGTCTACCCAACCTCCGAAGCCGACAACACCGGCCAACCGTATGACGGCGCCAACAAGTACACGCTGCATTTCGACAAGGGCCAGTTCCCTCCCGTCGACGGGTTTTGGTCATTGACCATGTACGACGAGGGCTACTTCTTCGTCGACAACCCGCTGGGCCGCTACAACCTGAGCCAGCGCAACACCTTCGTCACCAACCCCGACGGATCAGTGGACCTGTACGTGCAGCACGACAATCCCGGCCCCGCGCGCGAAGCGAACTGGCTGCCCGCACCCGCCGGCAAATTCAACCTGATGATGCGCCTGTACTGGCCCCAAGAAACCCCACCGTCGATCATCGACGGCAGCTGGAAACCGCCGGCAGTCAACAAGACCGCCTAACACGCACCCCACGGCGGGAGGCCCCTTCCACCACCCGTCAACACCGCATCAATCAACAGCCCGCGAACTAAGGAGACCCACAGTGAGAAAACACCACGCGGTGTTACTGGCCGCTGCGGCATTGATCGCCGCTCCATTGACTGTCAGTTCGATCGTCGTCGCGCCCAGCGCATCCGCTGACATCTGCGCCGGCGCCGCCGGGCGCCACTTCGCTGCCGGCGGCTGCACCAACGTTGCCGGCGACGTCGCTACCGGTGCGGCGATCGCCGCAGCACACGTCCCGTACGTCCCCGGCGAAATCCCCTGCTACACAGTCGAAGGCGTGCCCTACTACACTCCGCCAGGGGATCCCTGCTAGCCACGGGACGCGGTGCCGCTAGGACATATCCACAACATGTCCTAGCGGCGACGA
>DATFCF010000972.1:0-7463 GCA_035253445.1 Mycobacterium sp. | reverse complement strand
CGCCATTGGCGCCGAGCACCTCGACGGTGCGCAGCGCGTCGCCGGGCGTCGTGTAGAGCTTCTCGTTGATCTCGTTGGCGACGCCGTCCTCCTCGCCGCCGACCACGCCGATCTCGATCTCGAGGATGATCTTGGCTGCCGCTGCCTCTTTGAGCAGCTCACGGGCGATCTCGAGGTTCTCGTCGATCGGCACCGCCGAGCCGTCCCACATGTGCGACTGGAACAGCGGATTGCGGCCCTCGGCGACGCGCTTCTGCGAGATCGCCAGCAGCGGCTTGACGTAGGTGTCCAGCTTGTCCTTAGGGCAGTGGTCGGTGTGCAGCGCGACGGTGATCGGGTACTTCTCGGCGACGATGTGGGCGAACTCGGCCAGCGCGACGGCGCCGGTCACCATGTCCTTGACGCCGAGGCCGGACGCGAATTCCGCCCCGCCGGTGGAGAACTGGATGATGCCGTCGCTGCCTGCGTCGGCGAAACCCTTGATCGCGGCGTTGACGGATTCCGAGCCCACGCAGTTGATGGCCGGGAACGCGAACGAATGTTCCTTTGCCCGGCCCAGCATCTCGGCATAGACCTCGGGCGTTGCGATGGGCATGACGGTTCCTCTCGGCGAAAGCAGATGTCTGCGCAGTATCTCAAGAACGAGGCGAGCTCACATTGTCAGGACCATCCGGTAGTGCGCCCGGCCTTCGTCCATCGCGGCGTATGCCTCGGCGGCCTCGGCCAGCGGTCGCTCCTCGATCCATGCGCGCACCCCCGAGAGAACGGCGAAGTGCATCGTCTCCTCGACGTCGCGCGAGGTGCCGGACGGGTGACCGGTGACCGACAGTCCCGGGGTGATCAGCTGGATGGGCGCTATCGGCAGTGGCTCGGCGGTGACGCCGACGATGATCAGTTCGCCCTCCGGGGCGAGACCACCGACGGTCTGCGCCATCGCGGCGGAGTTGGCGGCCGTCGCGAGCACCACCGACGCGCCGCCGAGGGCCTGCAGCGCCGCGGCGACGTCACTGGCCTTCGAGTCGATGTAGTGGTGGGCGCCGAGTTCGCGGGCGTTGGCCTCCTTGTCCGCACCGCGGGCGATCGCGATCGTCTCGAATCCCATCGCCCTGGCCCACTGCACACCCAAGTGGCCCAGCCCGCCGATGCCCAACACCGCGACGCGGTCCCCGGCGACGGCCTTGGTTCTGCGCAGCGCGTTGTAGGTCGTCACGCCTGCGCAGCCCATCGGCGCCGCTTCGGCGAATGACAGTTCATCGGGGATGCGGGCGAGCGCGGTCACTGGAGCCGTCACCGATTCGGCGTAGCCACCCGGATAGTGCCAGCTCGGGACCTGCCCGTTCACACATTGCATGAACTGCCCTCTGCGACAGGGGATGCACGTGTTGCAGTTGCCGCCGAACCAGCCGACTGCCACCCGGTCGCCGACCGAGAAGCCCTCGACGCCGTCGCCGAGTTCGGCGATCGTCCCCGCGATCTCGTGGCCCAGCGTCAGCGGCCAGGTCATGTTCGGAAAGCCGCCGGTGACGAATCCGTGGTCGGTTCCACACACCCCGCACGCGGCAACCGCGATGCGGACCTGCCCCCGGCCGGGAGGTGCGGTCTCGACGTCGACGAGATTCAGGGGCGCTTGCGCGGACGCGACGTGAACGGCTTTGTGAGTGGCCATAGCCGACCATATCGCCGGGAGTGGCCCCGCACAGCCCGGTCAAGCGGCCCGTGGACAGCTCGCCGGTATCTTGGTGTGCCATGACCACCACGGCCGTCTCCGCCGCCAACCAGCTGGCGCTCATGCCGGACTTCCTTGACCCGATCAAGCTCATCGGCTACTTCGGGACGTGGGCCCTGGTGGGGCTGCTGGTCGTCATCTTCGTCGAGTCGGGGGTGCTGTTCCCGATCCTGCCCGGCGACACGTTGCTCTTTGTGGCGGGCATGCTCGCCGCAGGTACAGCCGCCGCGGGACAGGCCAACTTCCAGCTGTGGCAATTGCTGGTGTTCATCCCGATCGCTGCCGTCCTCGGTGGACAGGTCGGGTACTTCATCGGCCGGTACGTGGGTACCGCGATGTTCAAGCCCAACGCTCGTGTCCTCAAACAGCGATACCTTGACGAGGCCCACAGCTTCTTCGAGGAGCGGGGACCGTTCGCCATCGTCATCGCACGCTTCGTGCCGATCGTGCGAACTCTCGCGCCGATCACCGCAGGCGCCGCCAGGATGAGCTACGGCGCGTTCACGCTTTTCAACGTCATCGGCGCCGTCGTGTGGGGAGTCGGCCTGACGCTTCTCGGGTACGGACTCGGCCAGTTCGAGATCATCCAGAAGCTGCTCGAGCCGATCTTCATTCTCATCGCGGTCGCCTCGATCACGCCGATGATCTACGAGTGGTACAAGCGTCGCCGGGCAGCCAAGAACGCCTTAGGAGTGGCTCCCGAACCAGTCGAGGAGTAGGTCGGCCACGGTGTCCGGCCGTTCCTGCGGGATCCAGTGCGAGACGCCGCGCAGGGTTTCGAACCGGTAATCGGCACTGACGTAGTTACCGCTGGCATAAGCGGCCTTGTCGAGCAGGGCGTCATCGGCGTCGCTCCATACGTACATCGTCGGCACGGTGATCTTGCCTGGCGCTTTCGCCATCAGCATCGCCCGATACCAATTGAGGGCTGCGGTCAGCGCCCCCGGCTCGCTCATTGCGGCGACGTCGCTGGCTGCGTTGGCGGGAGTCTGACCGCCGCGCTCCAGGGACACCGCCATCGCTGTGGTCGATCCGTCGCGCCGCAGCAGTAGCCGCTCGGGTACGCGCGGCAAGTGGAAGAAGAACATGTACCACGACGCCAACACCTGGCGGCTGGTCAACACCGCCTTGGCGAACGCGGCGGGATGCGGAACCGAGATCGGCGAGACCGACACCAGCCGCTCGGGCAGCCGCGCCGCGACGTTCCACGCCACCGCGGCGCCCCAGTCATGCCCGACGAGGTGTACCCGCTCGGTGCCGCTCGCGTCGATGAGCGCGGCGACGTCGGCGACGAGTTCCGACATCCGGTAGTCGCGACGGCGGGGTGGTCGAGCGCCCGGCGAGTATCCGCGTTGATTGGGGGCCAGGCATCGAAAGCCCTGCGCCGTGAGCTTGTTGATCACCGCGCTCCACGAATCGTTGCGCTGCGGGAATCCGTGCAGCAGCACGACGACCGGCCCGTCCGCGGGACCCTCATCGCGGACATCGAAAACCAGTTCACCGCGCCGGAACTGCTCCATCGGCTCAGCATGTCACGACCGCGCAGACCTACCGGCCTCCAGTGCACGGATCAGGCTCGCCGAATCCCACGGCCCCTTGTGCCGCTTGCCGTTGACGAAGAAGGTCGGCGTCGAGTTGAGATCCATCAACTCGGCATCCTGCGCGTCGTCCTGTACCCGGTGCAGCACCTTCGATGAGTGCACCCGCACGTCCTGGTCGAACCGGTCGATATCGCATCCGATGGCCACCGCGTAGCGGTACATGTCCGACCACTCGAGATCATCTTGATGACCGAACAGTTCACGGCCCATCTCAAAGAACTTGCCCTGCAATGCCGCCGCCTCCGCGGCCCGCGCCGCGTCGAACGCGCGGGGGTGCACCCTCTCCAGCGGAAGATGGCGCCACACGTAACGCAACTCATCACCGAAATGCGCTCGAACCTCATCGATCGCGCCGGTCGCCCTGCTGCAGAACGGGCATTCGTAATCGCCGTACTCCACCAGAGTCAGCGGGGCGTCGGGATTACCCCGGATGTGGTCGCGCTCGGGGTCGACGGGCCGCAGCAGCTTCATGCCCACCGGTTCCGGCGGGCTCACCCAGTCGGTGATCCGGAAGATCGCCCATCCGGCGAGGAAGGCGGTCACCGAGGCGATGAGGACGCCGATCAGGGCCTGCTCCTTGCGCGCCGGATCGCTGATCGCGATGTCGACGATGAAAAGCGAGATGGTGAAACCGATTCCGGACAGCGCCGCGCCGCCGGTCACCCGGCGCAGTGTCAGGCCCGGCGCCAGCTGCCCGATGCCGGTGCGCCGCATGAACCACGTCGCTCCGGTGATACCGACGAACTTTCCGACCACCAGTCCCGCGACAATGCCCCACGTCAGCGGTGAACGCAACGCCGCCACCACGCTCTGCCGGTCGAGTAGCACCCCTGCGTTGACCAACGCGAACAGTGGCAACACCAGAAACGACACATAGGGGCCGACGGCGGTCTGCAGCCGCTCGTTGATCGAAATCGACTGTCGCAGACCGCGGGTCGCCGCCCTGGCATATTGCGAATTCGGCGACTGCCGGAAAGCCCGCATGAGGTCGACGGCCTGCTCGACCTGCCGCCGCTCGGGGGTGAAGACCGGGATCAACAATGCGACGGCAACACCGGCCAGCGTCGGATGCACGCCCGCCACGAACAGCGCCACCCACAGCCCGAAGGCCAGCACCGCGTAGGCCGGACCCCGAGCCACAGGCAGCAACCGCACCAGCGCGATCGCGCCGATCAGCACGACAGAAATCACCAACGGGACGACCTGGATGCGATCGGAATAGAACAACGCGATCACGCACAGCGCGCCGACATCGTCGACAACCGCCAGCGTGAGCAGGAAGATCCGCAGGCGGGCAGGGAATTTCGGCCTGATGATGGCCAGCGCGCCGATCAAGAAGGCGGTGTCGGTCGAGATCACCACCCCCCATGCCTGCGCGTCCTCACCGGACGGGTTGAACAACAGGAAGATGACGGCAGGTATCAGCAACCCGGCGCCGGCAGCGACCACCGGGACCACCGCCCGCGAGCGGTCGGTGAGCTCGCCGATGGCGAATTCGCGGGTCACCTCCAGGCCGACGATGAAGAAGAAGAACGTCATCAGGCCGTCGTTGACCAGGTGCTTGACGGTCAGTTCGAAGTGATGCGCTCCGAAGGTGAAACCGACATGCGTGTCCAGTACGGCCCAATAGCTGTCGCCCCACGGCGAATTCGCCCACAGGATCGCGGCCAGGGTGAAGGCCAGCAGCAGACCTGCGGCGGCATTCTCGGTGGTGGTGATCGCCTTGGGGTCGCGGCGCAACCGCGTCGGCAGCGGGCGAACGAGTTGCGGGGCGGACTCGGCGCTCAGGTCACGCCTCCTCGCTCTCCCCGGCTTCATCGCTGACAGTGTGCGCGGCTTCCATCAGCATCCAGGCCGAAAGCTGGACCGACAGATCGCGTTCGGGGACCTCGGAGGCGTTGACGGCGCCCTCGACGAACTCGGCTTCCTTCCCGGCTGCGCCGGGTATCTGGGCCGTGCGGTCCCAGAAGGCGGCGAACAGCGGCAGGCCGTCGACGGTTTGGCGGTTGTCCCACGCCGACTGCGCGGACTTCAATACGAGCGTGCGGGCGGCGTCGCGAGCCTGCTCGTCCTCGGGGCTGTTCTGCGGCAGCGTCGTCGCCACCAGCGCGAGGTAGCGGGCCAGGATCCCGTTGAACAGTCCGCCGTCGCCGCCGCCGGCGCCTTTGATGACCCCCTCCGGTGCCATGTTGTCGCGCACGGCGGCGACGAGCCGGTGCACGCGCTCGGCATGGTCAGCGTCCTTGGTCCGCACCGCGAGCTCGGTTTCCAGCCCGAGCACCACACCTTGGCAGTACGTGTACTGCGCGCGCACCAGCGAGCCGGCCTTGATGCCGTCGAAGACCAGGTGCGTCTCGGGGTCGATCAGCGTTTCGTCGATCCAGTCGGACATCTGTTGCGCGCGGCGTAGCCGGTCGTCGTAACGAGCGAGGAATATCCCCGCCGGACCATTGGCCGGTGCGTTGAAGAACTGGTCCTGCTTGCGCCATGGGATTCCGCCGCCGTCTTCAGGCACCCAGGAATTGACGAACTGTTCGCAGAGCTTCTTGCATGCGCCGGGTTTGTCGACTCCGGCCAACCGCCCTGCCCGCTCGAGCGCGAGCGCCAGCCAGGCCATGTCATCGTAATAGTTGTTGACCCAGGATCCGTTGTTGCGCAAGCGATGTGAGCGGATCTGACGGCGGATCTTCATCTCCCGCTCGGGCTGCGGATCGCGCAGCTGCGCGTCGACCAGGTTGTCGAGCAGGTGGGCCTGCCACCAGTAATGCCAGACACCGAAGAGCCGGTGCCGTCGCGTGGCCGGCCAGGCGACAACGCCCAACTGGGTACCGGGCAGTCCCCAGAGCCGTTTGAGATGCCGCTTCGCGACGGCGCCTTCGGCGCTGGCAGCACGGTTTGCCCATACCTGATCCATGGCCATGATCCTGCCTTACCACGGCGTGGAGATGTGGTCATGTCCGCGAGGACGGCTGAGACATTTTTGTCTCATTTGATATAGAGTCGTCTCATGGGTGTCGATCGGGAGAAGCTGCTGCGCGCGGCCGCGGACTTTCTCGGCAGGCGGCCCAATGCCACGCAGGACGAGATCGCCGCGGCCGTCGGAGTGAGCCGAGCGACCCTGCATCGCCATTTCGCCGGTAAGCAGGCGCTGATGGAGGCGCTGGACCAGCTCGCGATCGCGCAGATGCGCAAAGCGCTGAAAACAGCTCGCCTACAGGATGGTTCGGCGACCGAGGCCTTGGGCCGCCTGATCGCGGCGTGGGAACCGTCGTCGCCCTATCTGGCGCTGCTGTACAGCCAAAGCCAGGAGTTCGACCCCGAACAATCACTGAAGGGATGGGCGGACATCGACGCCGAGGTGGCCGCGCTGTTCCGTCGCGGACAGCAGTCGGGCGAGTTTCGGCCCGGCCTCACCGCCGCGTGGCTGACCGAAGCCCTCTTCAGCCTGGTCGCCGGGGCGGCCTGGGCGATTCAGGAGGGCCGGGTCGCAGGACGCGACTTCGACCACATGATCACCGACCTACTTCTCCATGGAGTTAGCACCTCATGACCCGCCGTTGGTTCGCACTCGGCGTTCTGACCCTTGCGGTACTGCTGATCGGGGTCGACGGCACCGTGCTTGCCCTGGCCACCCCGTTCATCGGCCAGGACCTCGGCGCCAGCTTCACCGCGATTCTCTGGATCGGCGATATCTACTCCTTCGTGCTGGCCGGCCTGCTGATCAGCATGGGCAGCCTCGGCGACCGCGTCGGCCACAAGAAGCTCTTACTTTGTGGTGCAACGGCTTTCGCGATCGTCTCGGTCACCACCGCATACTCGTCCAGCCCGGAGATGCTGATCGCGACGCGGGCGCTGCTCGGCGTGGCCGGTGCGACACTGACCCCCGCCACCCTGGCGCTCATCCGCGGCCTGTTCCCCGATCAGCGCGAGCGCAGCATCGCCGTCGGCATCTGGGCCTCTGCATTCTCCGCGGGTGCGGCATTCGGCCCGATTGTCGGCGGCGTCCTGCTCGAGCACTTCTGGTGGGGCTCGGTCTTCCTGATCAACGTTCCGGTGATGCTGGTGCTGCTCGTCGGCGGCCTCGTCCTTCTGCCCGAGCACCGCAACCCCGAGCCGGGGCCGTGGGATCTACCGAG
>DATFCF010000971.1:0-2080 GCA_035253445.1 Mycobacterium sp. | reverse complement strand
CCGCCGGCGTCATCGCCGTTCTGGGCGATCGGGCGTTCGTGGTGGGCGACGTCGACCTGCCCGACCAGGGTCTGCTGGTGCTGGCGCGGACGCCGAAAGCCGCCGACGTGAGGGCACCCGACCTGGTGACCGTCGACGGTGTGCTGCGCAGGTTCACCTTTGCGGCCTTCTGCACACCGTTCGGTCTGGCGCAGGCGGCCCCGTACGAGCCGTTCGAAGGCCGAAAGGTCCTGGTCGCCACGAGCCTTCGGTCACTCGCGTGACGACAGCTCCCACCGTTCGATCACCGGTCAGACGGGAGCACCGGAGGCCCTGCCGGTGCCGCGCCGCACGCCGAGGCGGCCAAGCTCGGCATCGGCCAGCGCACGCTGCCGGTCGTCGGGGACATTCGGTTCGCCCGGGTTTCCGGCCATGACGCCCGGCAAGCGGTCGAAGCGGATCATCAGTACGGCGCGCTGTGCCAGATAACGGTCGAGCACCTCGCTGTCGTGCGGGCCGCCCAGCAGCCGCAGAATCATGCGCACCTCACGCGAGCGGGAGATCCGCGCAGGAAGGTATGACCCGAGCACCGGAGCGAGAGCAGCCAGCGCCAGGACCACACCGACCAGCACGCTGACCTGTCGCCACAGCTCGGCGCTCCGCCGGCCACGATCGATGAGTTCGGCGGCGGTGTCGCGGACATCGTCGCCCAGACCACGGGCCAGGTCGCCGATGATCGGGATGTCGCCCGCCCGCTGCAAGAGCTGACCTGCGTCGTCCAGCATGCGACCGGTGTCGATCGCGATGCCGGCGATGGAGGCGATCTCCCACAGCGCGGATGCCACCCAGGCACCGAGGCCGAGGCAGAGCAGGACCCACAGCAGCACCATTCCGTCGATCAACCACAGCAACCCGGCGTCTACCCGCCGTACCAGATCAGCCATGTCGCGCCGCCTACCCCTGATCCGCTTCGGCTAGCCGGACCGGGGGTAGGCGCGATACGTCACTTGCGGAAAGGACGGGATCATGCCCGAGCCCAGCGACAATCGTCGACGTCAGGAGTCGGGCTCCGCCCGGTTGAGCACCGGCCCGGGCAGCCGATGGCTGTTTCTCGCTCCTGCGCTTGCGCTGATGGTCGGCATCCTGATCGGTGCGGCGGCGATGAGAACGGCCGGGGACGGAGCACGGGACGGCGCGGCGACTGACACCGCGCCCACTGCCACCGGTGACCCCACCGGCGGTCCGGCCGGTACGGCCCCTCCGGCGCCCACCGCCGATGCCAGCGGACGGACCATCTTCATCCCGGCCAGCTGCGAGGAAGGGCTGGACCGGGCGCAGGCCGCCTTCGACACCGCCGACGACGCCGTGCAGGCGCTTCGGCACCTGCAGACTGCCCGGTTGCAGGAGTTGCTGGATCGTTTGCAGCAGGCGCAAGCCGAAGTGAATACGCTGGCCACCGCGTGCCGCCAGCAGGCGCGTGTCCCGGACTGACCCCGATGCATGCCGGCGACCGAGCGTCGACGACCCCGCTCCATGGCCATCGCCGGTCACCGGAAGATGCCGGCGGTCACTGTCGAGCATCCGGCTCGCAGTCCCACGCGGACAGCAGATTGCAGACGTCGACCACCCCCACTACCTGCCAGGTTGTCCGATGCAGCCGATCGACGAGCGATTTCTGCGTGAGGATGCCCTCGAGAATGACAACACCGTTCTGCACCGACACAACGAAGTGGTCGTCGGGCGTCGACAACTCTTGCCCCAGCCGAGCGGCGACACGCACGGCCAGGTTCTGGTCCGCCGGGGTGGGTGCATCGTCAGGCATCTGATGGAAAGGGAATTCCTCCCAGGAGTACGGCATCATCGGATCGCCTCCGGGTTGACTGACGGGACGGCCCCATCAGGGGGCGGTTCCTACCCGGGCAGATCGAGTGCCCAATCAGCTTCGGACCACCGGGTCGGCGCGGTCGGCTGGTCGCGTCCACGGGAGTGGTGTAGAAGACGATCACCGTGGAGATCCGGGTTGATCCTATGCGGCGATCGTCCACGGGAGTGGTGTAGAAGACGATCACCGTGGAGATCCGGGTTGATCCTATGCGGCGAT
>DATFCF010000970.1:0-8460 GCA_035253445.1 Mycobacterium sp. | reverse complement strand
GAGTGAGCAGGAACCACCCTGCGCCCTGCCAGGCGACCCACCCGCCTTCGGCCTTCCACACGCGGTAGGTTTTGACGAACGCCCCGACCCCGCCGATGAACAGGATCGCGGGAACGGCCGACGCGACGACGACGGATTCCTTTGCGGTAAACGCAAATACCGCCAACGCGACCCCGGCCACTGCGACCACAACGCCCACATACGTGGCGGCTGCGTGAAACGCGCCGGGGCGGTCGAAGCGCTTTTCAACGTCGTGCGTCATGACCATCAGGGGCCGTTGACGTACCACGCCAGGCAGCCTGGCCAGTTCTTGCACGCGATGATCGCGGCGGCGTCGGGCGCAGAGCCGCGGATCTTGTGCTGCGGGCCGGGAAGGGTGCAGCTAGGGACGTATGGGTTGCCGGGGACGACGCCGTTGTAGCACGGTTGGGCCTGCGCTTCCGGTGTCGCGTTGCTCAGCATGACCGTCGGTGCGACGGTGAATGCGAGCGCGGCCGCGGCGGTAATCAATAGGCGAGGTATGCGTCGTCCAACCGTGCTCATCATCGGTGCCAACCGTTCCCCTAGACCAACAATTTCGACGGTACACCCGGGGACGAGCAAATTATTGACGCTTTCGCAGTCTCGGCGTCATCGAGCTGCCCTTACGGATCGCGGGGCAGACCGAGCAGCCGCTCCGCGATGATGTTGAGCTGCACCTCCGATGTGCCACCGTAAATCGTGGTGGCGCGGCTGGCGAGCAGATACTCCGCCCATTTGCCTTGGAGCTGTTCGGAATCGCCGATCGCGCCGTCGGTGCCGAACGATGACACCGCGAACTCGGCGTAACCCTGGCCGGTGCGCATCGACAGCAACTTGGAGATCGCGGCCGCCGGCATCGGGTCGCTGCCGGCCAGTGTCATCAGCGTCGAGCGCATGTTGAGCACCTTCGCCGCGTGACCCTCGGCGATCAGCCGTCCGGCGTGGTTCTGTCCGATCTGGTCGAAGTGGCCGTCGCGAATGAACTCCACGAAGCCATCGAGGCTGGGCAGGAACGGCGGCTCACTGCTGCCGATCGACACCCGCTCGGCGGTCAGCGTGTTGCGGCTGACCTCCCACCCGCGGTTCACCTCACCGAGCACCAGATCATCGGGAACGAACACATCGTCAATGAAGACCGTGTTGAACATCGCGTTTCCGGTCAGCTCGCGCAACGGCTTCACCTCGATGCCGTCGCTGCGCATATCGAGCAGGAAGTAGGTGATGCCGTTGTGTTTTGGCGCGCTCGGGTCCGTGCGCGCCAGCAGTGCGCCCCATTCGGAGACCTGCGCGCCGGTGGTCCAGATCTTCTGGCCGGTGATCCGCCAGCCGCCGTCGACCTTGGTGGCCTTGGTGGTCAGGCTGGCCAGGTCCGAACCAGCGCCCGGCTCGGAAAACAGCTGGCACCAGATCATCTCGCCACGAAACGTCGGAGGTAGGAACCGCTGCCTCTGCTCGTCGGTACCAAACGCGACGATGGACGGAATGATCCATGCGGCGATGCCCATCGCGGGGCGCCGCACCCGGCCGCTGTTGAACTCCTGGGCGATGATGATCTGCTCGACGGGGCCCGCGCCGCGACCCCACGGCAGCGGCAGGTGAGGCTGCACCCAGCCGCCCTCGGCGATCGCTGCAGCACGCTCCTCGCGGGGAATCGCCTTGAGCCTCTCGACTTCTTCGCGGATATCGTCACGCAGCTTCTCGGTCTCCGGATCGAGATCGATGTTCAGCGCACGCATCCCGGAGTTGGTGGCGACGTCGACAACCTGCTGCGGGTAGTCCGCGTGGCGGCCGAAGCAGGCGGCCAATACCAGCGCGCGGCGGTAGTAGACGTTGGTGTCGTGTTCCCAGGTGAAGCCGATTCCGCCGTGCACCTGGATGCAGTCCTGTGTGCAGCGTTGCGCGGCCGTGGGTGCCAATGTGGCTGCAACCGCGGCCGCGAACTCGAATCCGCTGTCTTCCGAACCGGTTTCACGAAATTCGTCGATGGCGCGGGCAGCGTCCCACACCGCTGCCGTGGCGCGCTCGGTGTCGGCGATCATCTCGGCGCACTTGTGTTTGATGGCTTGGAATTGGCCGATGGGACGGCCGAACTGCTCGCGGATCTTGGCGTATGCCGCCGCGGTGTCGGTGGCCCAGCGCGCGACGCCGATGGACTCGGCGGCAAGCAACGTCGACATCAACGCACGCGCCAGGGTGCGGCTCAGGTTGCTCAGCACGCGGTCGTCGCCGACCTCGACGGCGTTGGCGCGCACATGGGCCAGCGGCCGCAGCGGGTCGACGCTCTTGACGGGTTCGATCTCGAGCGCCTCCGCGTCGAGCACCACCCATTCGTAGCCGCTGGTCCCCCCATCCAGGCCGGCCACCGGCAGCACCAGCACCGACGCCTGCGCCGCGGCGGGCACCGCGCGCGCCTCACCGCGGATGACCAGGCCAGCCGAGTCACCTTCGCCGTGCCTGGTGGCGGTCAGCCCCGAGTCGATGGCGTAGGCGGCGATGACATTGCCGGACGCCAAATCGTTGAGGAGCTTGGCGTCGGGGTCGTGTGCGGCGATCAGCGCGCTTGCGATCGCCGAAGGAACGAATGGGCCCGGCACCGCGCCGTAGCCGAATTCGGCGATCGTGATCGCCAGCTCGAGAATGCCGAAGCCTTGTCCCCCAACGGATTCCGCTAGGTGTACACCCTGCAGACCCTGCTCTGCGGCCGCCTTCCAGTACGGCGGCGGGTTAGGGATCGGGGTTTCCAGGGCCTCGTGCAGCACGTCCGACGGCGCCACCCGCGCCACCAGGGACCGCACCGAATCGGCCAGGTCGTTGTGCTCAGAAGCTATTGCGATGGGCATGCTGCGCTGCCTTCCCTAATAACCGGTGGGTTGGGAACCAGGCTACCCGCGCAGGTTGACGACGTTGGCCAGGTCCCGGCGGTCCCGCAGACGCCGGCAATTGTCCACGGCTTGGGCCAGGTAGCGCCGCATGGTGTCGACGGTGTACCAGGTGACGTGCGGGGTGAGCACGACGTTGGGCAGGCTCAGCAGCGGGTTGTCGGGCGCTACCGGTTCGACGGCGAACACGTCGAGACCCGCGGCGGCCAAGCCGCCCCCGCGTAGCGCGTCGACCAGGGCCACCTCGTCGATGACCGCGCCGCGCGAGGTGTTGACCAGCACCGCGTCGGCCTTCATGTGGCCCAGCGCCTCGGCGTCCAGCATGCCGGCGGTCTCGTCGGTCAGCGGCAGATGCAGGGAGACGATGTCGCTGACGGCCAGCAGGCCGGGTAGCGTCCGCCAGCCGGGATGGCCGTCGTCGCGGGTGCTGGTGTGCAACACCTGGGCTCCCATGGCGGCGACGATGGTTTCCACGCTTTTGGCGATGTTGCCGTACCCGATCAAGCCGACGGTGCAGCCGCCGATGTCGCGCACCGTCTCGCCGAGGCTGGGATCGGACGGCCAGCCGTTGCCTTCGCGGGTGGCCCGGTCCAATTCGGGCAGCCGGCGCAGCGCGGCAAGCATCAGCAGCACGGTGCCCTCGGCCACCGACGGCGCGTTCGCGCCTGGCATGTTCGCCACGGCGATGCCCAGCCGCGTCGCGGTGGCGACGTCGATGGTGTTGACCCCGGCTCCCAGTTTGTGGACGAGCCGCAGCTTCGGCGCCATCTGGAGGTCGGCACCCGACAGGGGCCGCAGTACGTGCCAGATCACCTCGGCATCGGGCAGCTCCCGATAGAGCGTCTCGTCGTCGTCTTCGGCGCAATACCGAATGTCGAGCCAATCTGTCTCTGGCGCAAGGAATTCGGTGACCTTGTCGCCGGGAGTGAAATGTGCGAGGACCCTCAGTGATGAGCGCTTGCGCGAAGAGTCAACGGTCAGCGCCACCGTTTCGCGATCCACTTGGCGATGGTATCGGCCTGCTCGCTGCGCGCCCCTGGCGTGGTGAAGTAGTGGTCGGTGTCGACCGAATACTGCGCCTTGTCCGTGCTGGCCAGAGCGTCATAGATGCGCTGCGCATCCGACGGGTACACGCCGGTGTCCTGATCGGCGTTGATCACCAGCGCGGGGCAATTCATGCGGGCGAGATGAGGCTCGGCGCGAGTCTGCGCATGGCGCAGGCTCCACATGCCGATCCAGTTGCGCAGAGTGCAGGACGCAGCGATGCCGTGCGCCGACCGATTCGCCTTGACGGGAACGCCGGCGTAACACATGTTCGCGGGCCGCCTCGTCGGTTCCAGCTCGGGATCCACCATCCGCGGATCGGCCCACGTCCGCAGCACGGTGAAGGGACGATCGGAAAAACCTGCGGCGTGTACCCGCTTGAGTTCGCCCTCCGCCCAGTCGGTGATGGAATTGTTGCGGTCGACCTGCGCCGAGCGATAGCGCTCGACGAAGTCCGCCGGGTACGGGGGGCCGTTGTCCTCGTTGAACAGGTCAAGGTCGGGATCACTTGCGAGCGCGTCGTTCTCGTCGACGACCGAAGCGTCCATCCAGGCGGTCAGCACATCCGGTCGGCCCAGGTGGGCCGCGCTGGCCACGTAGCCGTCGGCGGGCGGCAGATCGTTGAGCCCGGCCGCGGGCCGCATGCCGGCCAGCGGCGTGACGTGATGGTCGACCGCCTGGGCCTGATAAGCGGCCATCAGCGAACCGCCACCGGAATTCCCAAGCAGCACAATTGTTTCCACGCCCTGCGCGTCGCGTAGCCAGCGCACTCCGACACCGATGTCCACCAGGGCATGATCGAGCAGAAAGCTGCTCTCGAATCCGCGATAGCGGGTGTTCCAGCCCAGAAACCCGATCCCGCGGGTGGCCATGTAATCGGCGAGATAGTGCTCGGAGAAGTCGATCTGATAGTGCGTGGCGATGATCGCGACCTTCGGCTTGCGCCCGACGCCTCTGTAGTAGAGCCCCTGGCAGGGATGTCCGCCCGCCCCCGCTCGCCGAGCGGTGGGGGAGTCCATCCCGACGAACTCACGGGTGACGCCAGGTGTTCCGGATGCCGGCGGTGTTTTGATCATGACGGCCCGGCCCCCTCGTAGTAGATCGTCCGGTAGAAGATGTTGGCCAATGTGGTGACACAGGCTTCGTCGTCGACCGAATCGGCGGCGGTGTCACCGGACAGCTGGGTGTAACAGAATTGGTTGAGCATCGACACCATCGCGACGGCGACGAGGTGCGGATCGTCGGCCTCACAAAAACCGTGGTGTTGAGCGTGTTTCACCATGTCCGTGACCAGACCGATCGGCAGTGAGCAGATGTCGTTCCAGTATTCGGCGAAGTCGTCGCTGATCATGGCCATTTGCGAAACGCTGATGATCTCGGCCAGCCGATTGCGGTAGGTGTTCCAGTGCGCGGCCGCCGCCTCGTACGAGCGCTCCCAATTCGTCAGCCCCGGCTTGGCGGCGGCGCGTGACCGTCCCCGGGCCTCGTCGCGAAACCGCACGGCCCACTCGCGGACCATCGCTTCCTTGGAGTCGTAGTAGTTGTAGAACGAGGCGGTGGATCTGCCGGCCTCAGCGGCGATGTCCGAAATCGTTGTCGCCAGAATGCCCTTGCGCGCGATCACCGCCCGGGCTGCGGCGTCGATCGCGGCCTGGGTCTGCCGGCCGCGCAGGGTCGGCAATTGCTCACGCGGACTGACGGTCACCGGCCCCCTGCGCCCCCTTGCGGCCATTGATCGAAACTGAATCTGATGTTAGGTTCAGATTGCGTTCTTGGCTACAGGTTCCAAAGGTTTGGGGAGCTTTCACGTGATCAAGCCAAACAATCCCAATTCCGAGTTCGAGCTCGGCGGCATCAACCATGTGGCGCTGGTCTGCTCGGACATGGCGAAAACCGTCGACTTCTACAGCAATGTCCTTGGGATGCCGCTGATCAAGTCGCTCGACCTGCCTGGCGGCATGGGCCAGCACTTCTTTTTCGACGCAGGCAATGGCGACTGTGTCGCGTTCTTCTGGTTCGCCGACGCACCGGACCGAGTTCCCGGTATCTCGTCACCGGAGGCGATCCCGGGCATCGGCGACATCACCAGTGCGGTGAGCACGATGAACCATCTGGCGTTCCACGTGCCTGCCGAGAAGTTCGACGAGTACCGGCAACGACTCAAGGACAAGGGAGTGCGCGTCGGGCCCGTGCTCAACCACGACGAGAGCGAGGCGCAGGTCTCGGCGACCGTCCATCCCGGCGTCTACGTACGGTCCTTCTATTTCCACGATCCCGACGGGATAACCCTCGAGTTCGCTTGCTGGACCAAGGAATTCACGGAGAACGACGTGCAGGCGGCACCGAAGACCGCGGCTGACCGTCGGAGGCCGGCGACGGCCACTCACTAATCCCTGTACAGCTTGGGGTCGGTGAGCCGGTCGAGCATCGATGCCAGCTGATCGACCAGCCGATCGGGATCGAGTGCGACATCACCCGACAGCCACGCGCTGATCATCTGGCCCACGCCGCCGACCGCGAAATGCGATGCAGCCTTGATGCGGTCGTTTTCCCGAGCCCCCAAGGTGCCCGCATGCTGGAACAGAAGCGACGCGAACAACGCGGTGGATTCAGCGCGTTTGCGCACGATCACCGGGTTGGACAGCTGCGTGCTGAACAGCAGCCGACCCACCCGCGCATCGCCGGCGATGGTCGCCACGATGTTGGCCATCCCTGCCCGGCTCTGTTCCTGCGACGGTGCCGAGGTCACGGCCGCCTGCGTGGTGGCGGCGATGTCGGCGATCACCCAGTCGAACACCGCGCCGACGAAATCGTCCTTGTCGGTGAAGCTTTCGTAGAAGTATCGGACGCCTAACCCGGCCTGCTTGCAGATCGCGCGGACCGTCAGCTCGGCCATGTCATCCGCGGGGCCGCCAAGAAGGTCCAGCCCGGCGCCCAGCAGCTGGCCGCGGCGATGCACGAGGCGTTCGGCCGCCTCGATTCCGCGGTACGGACGCACTTGGGCCACGGTGTCCATCTTGACATCGCGGGGCACCCGGTAGCAATATCAGGAAACATACGTTCTCACATTTGCCGATAGGGGTTGGCCAATAACGGTCAGTGAGCTTCGGGCGGCGTCATCGCGGCGTACCGCAGGCATCGACGATGGCCTGATGGGCGTCGCACTGCTGGCCGGGCCCGCCAACGTGATCATGCAGCTGGCCAGGCCGGGCGTCGGCTATGGCGTGCTGGAGAGCCGCGTCGAGAGCGGCCGGGTCGACCTTCATCCGATCAAGCGCGCCCGCACCACGTTCACCTATCTCGCCGTGGCCACCCAGGGCAGCGATGAACAGAAGGCCGCGTTCCGCCGGGCGGTCAACCGTGCGCACGCCCAGGTGTATTCGACAGAGGAGAGTCCGGTCGAATACAACGCCTTCGACCGCGATCTCCAGCTGTGGGTCGGAGCCTGCCTCTACAAGGGGGCGGTCGACGTGTACCGGCTGTTCGTCGGCGAGATGGACGATGAGACCGCCGAGCGCCACTATCGCGAGGGGATGGCGCTCGGCACGACTTTGCAAGTGCCAGAGGACATGTGGCCCAAGGACCGCGCCGCGTTCGACCGGTACTGGCAGGAATCGCTGGACAAGGTCCACATCGACGACACCGTCCGCCAGTACTTGTATCCGATCGCCGCGGCTCGGGTGCGCGGGGTGAAACTGCCGGGGCCGCTGCAGCAGTGGTCCGACAACTTCTCGCTGTTGATCACGGCAGGCTTTCTGCCCCAACGGTTCCGCGACGAGATGCGGCTGGACTGGAATGACAAGAAGCAGCGTCGATTCGACAGGCTGATGGGCGTGTTACGCGTGGTCAACGGTTCGATGCCGCGGTTCGTTCGCCAGTTCCCGTTCAACGTGCTGCGCAAGGACCTGGACTGGCGGATCCGGACCGGACGCCCGCTCGTCTAGCGTTCGGGCGCGCGCCACAGGATGAAGACGCGGCCCAGTAACAGTAGTGACACCTGTGCGCCGGGCAGTTCCGCTCGGACGTGATCGCGCAACTGCACGACGGTGTCGCGCGGCGGCCACACTGTCGGTGCGCTGTGTTCCCATTTGCCGCGCAGCCGGATCGCGACCCCGCGGATCACCAATGTGGCCAGCTCCCATGGCAAATGGCGCCAACCCGGGCGGGCGAAGGCGACAATTGCCAGCGTCCCTCCTGGCCGCACACGGTCGCGCAGTCGTCGCAGGGCCTCCCGGGTATCCGGCAGATGATGCAGGGTGGCGTTGGAGACGACGGCGTCGAAGCTGCCGAGGTCGTCCTCGAGGATGTTGGCGTGCTTCCAAACCACTGGGGCGCTGGGGAATCGCTGTTTGGCCCGCTCCAAGACCGGACGGTCGACGTCAATCGCGACCACGTGGGGAATGCGGCGCGCCAGGCGGCTGGCCAGGAAGCCGTCACCGCACCCCACGTCCAGTGCGGAGGCCGCCCGCGCAGGCACGGAGTCATCGAGTTTGCCGTCGTAATGGATGTTGACGTT
>DATFCF010000969.1:0-4837 GCA_035253445.1 Mycobacterium sp. | reverse complement strand
CCCAGCCGGCGGCGGGCACCTCGATGTACGGACGGGCCTCGATGAGGTCTCGGGCGGAGAACTTGCCATACCGCGGCGACGACGGATGCGACGAAACGACGACTGTGCCCGAGCCGGTCTTGGTCGAGGTCAGCCCTAGAGTCTGACAGGAGCGCAGCGCTTCACGGATGACCGAACGGCTGACGCCGTAGCGCTCGGCGAGCGCGGCTTCGGGCGGTAGCTTGAAACCGATCGGCAGGTCGCCGCCTTCGATGGCTGCGTATAGATCCTCGAACACCGACTCCGCGGCGTTGCGGCGCAAAATGACGCCGGGACGATCTGTCCAGCTATCAGGCAGGTTCACGTTTACACAGTGCCCGCGACCATCTGTAGCTGTCAACAAGGCGCACCGGCAATCGCAAAATCATTGCTGACCGGTGACCGGTGACCGGACACCGGTCACCGAGGCCGACAACGTCGGCGAATGCGTCCACCAGCAGCCGGTGGTCGGCGCCGCCGGCGACGAGGGCGGCCAGCAGGATCCGCGCCTGCCCGGCGCGCAGCCAGGGCGAGACGATCGCGCCGACCCGGATGAGGTCGTGGCCACCGCCATCGCCGCCGTAGATCGGCTCGACGACACCATCGGGGACGCGGCTGGTGACTACGACCCTGATGCCGCTGGTGATGCAATCCTCGACTGCTGCAAGGACGTTCGGATTGGCATTGCCGGATCCCATCGCGTCGACGACGATCCCGCGCGCTCCGGCGGCGACGCTGGCATCGATATGCGCGCGGTCGACACCCGGATGCAGCGCGACGACGTCCACGCGAGTCTGGGCAATGTCGGGATGCCACGACAGGGTTGCGCGAGGGTCGTCACTGAAGGGGAGGTAGTGCTGGAAGGCGTCGAGCTGCGTGGTGTGAGCCTTGCGAGTTACGCGGGCCGGCAGTACCCGGCCGCCGAAAACCACGAGCACACCGCGGTCGCGGGCGCCGGTGCGGCGCGCGGTCGCGACGGCCGCGTTGATGTTGTGGGGGCCATCGGGGTCGGGATCGTCGGCGGGACGCTGGGCACCGGTGAGAACGACCGGACGAGGATCGGCGTGGAAGAGGTCAAGGAACATTGCGGTCTCCTCCATGGTGTCCGTCCCGTGCAGCACCACCACGCCCTCGACACGAGCGTCCGCGAGCGTCTCGGTGACCGCCTTGCGGATGGTGGCCATTCGCGGCAACGACATCGTCGACGAATCGACCGCCATAACCTCGCGCACGCGCACGTCCGGATCGACGAGTGAACGAATCGGATTACGCCCGCGGTTGACTGCGATTCGGTCGCCGGATTCGCGCACGCTGGCGATCGTGCCGCCAGTGGTCAGCACAACAACTGACATTGGCCTCCTTGAGTACCCGATGCGAACTCCGCCGTGTATACCATATTTGTCCGGCTGTCAGACAGATCGGCGGGAGATGAGAGCGAGCAGCAGCTCCGCACGAACTCGGGCGACGTCTAGGTTGCAGCCGAGAAGCGCCTGCACCGTGGCAAGTCTCTTTCGGAGAGTGTGCCGATGCACACCAATCGTGGCGGCCGCGGTTTCCCAGTGTCCATTGGCTTCTAAGAACGCCTGCAGGGATGCCAGCAGGTCGGTGTGATGGACATCGTCGTGGTCGACGACTGCGCTGAGCATGGTGTCTGCCACCGCATCGAGGACCTTGCGGCTGGCTTCGACGGATAGGAGTGCTCGTCCTGCGAGTGTGCCGAATTCCAGTGGGAGGCCGTTACGTTCGGCCGCTGATGCCGCTAATCTTGCGTTTTTCACGGCCGCGACGAGACTGTCGAGAGGTTGCGCGCTGCTTATGCCGACGCGGATCAACCTGCGCGTGGAGCTGTTTAGCTCGGTGACAAGGCCTCGGGCCAGATCGGTGCCCTCGTCGCCGGGCAGCACGGCTATCAGCTGTGTGTCGGCGGTGTGAATGAAATGTGGGTGGCCCGCGCGTGCAACGGCTTCGGTTACCGCGTTACCCGCTACGTCGAGCGCCGAGGCTGTGTCGGCGTCGATGACGAGAACCCGGATCTGGCAACGCGAATCGGCTGCCGGGGCTAGCTGCGCCCAGGCTGGTCCGAGATCACGTTCGTTGGCGAGAAGCAAACCGAGCGCGTGGCCGTTCAGCTGTTGTTGTGCTTTCTGCAGCCGAGCGGGTTTATCAAAATCCAACGCGAGGAGCGAGTTCGCGTGTCCGAGCAGGATCTGGTCGACATGGCTCAATGGTGCTGTGCTGATCACGATCAGTTCGCCGTAAGACTTGCGTCCCACTCTGATTCGTTGGTGGCTGATGCACGCGGGTGCCGTGCCCGATGCGATGCTGGTGGTGCCTGCCAACGCGCCGGATGACAGTGCTGCGCGGACCTCACTCAGAACTGTTGTGTCGAGTGGGCGGGGGTGGCTGTCAACTGTCTGCCCTACGGAGTCCAAGACCAGCACCGTCGATGTCAGTGACCGGGCGAGTTCTTGGATGATCGCCCGTGCTCCGCCTTGGATTACCGCGCGCGTCATTCGCGGTTGCGCCTGCGAAGCGCGCAACACCGCGTTGTACTCGATTTCGGCGTGCCGCGCGGTGACGCACTTGACGACTGCGGCAAACGGCGTCTTGAGCGGCACCTCGAACAACGGTATGCCGATCTCGTCGGCCGCCGCGATGAGGTCGGCGGGCACGTCGGCATGCGTGAGTCCGGTGCCGAATCCGACTCCGGCGACCCCGCAATCATCAAGTCCGCGTAGGTAATCGGCGCGCTGAGCGGACTTCGGCGGGAGGCGGATACCGGTCGTGAGAACCAGCTCCCCGCCGGAGAGCCACTGAAATGGGCTAGCGAGCTCGGTGGTCAGCGCCAGGTCGATTCCGCGCGTGACGCCGCTGCTGCCACCTTTGAGGAGCAGCGCCAGGTCCGACTGCGCCAATACCCAGGAAACGGGAACCGATATCGCCGATGAGTGCGACGGATCGAGACTTCGGCGCAGTCCGTGCTGATCGCGTGCCACACTTGGAACATACCCACGGTTGTGATTGGGGGTGTCAGGCGATGCCGGATGGGGTGAGCGCCGACATTGGTTCCCGTGTCCAGTTGATCGTCGATGCCCTTGCGCAGTCCCTCGATCGCGCGGTCCTCGTCGATGACGTGTCGCTAACGCCAATCACGCACAGCCGACAGCTTGGCCAACTCGACGATGTGCGCGTGTATAGCGTGTTGCAACGCGCAATCCGTGTCGAGGTCAAGGCCGAGCTTTTCGGTTTCGGCATTGATACCGCCACCGAGGCGTTATGGACCCCTGCCCTGCCGCAGCACGAGATGCTGCCGCGGTACTGCGTGCCGATTTATTCGGAGGAGGAGAGGTTCGGTTACCTGTGGGTGCTTGATCCCGAGAATTCGCTGTCCAAGCCCGGCCAGGAGTTGGCGAAGCAAGCCGGTAGGGAACTGCAGACCGTGCTCGATCGCCGAAACGCGGCGCTGCGCGATGAGCAGTCGGCGCAGCAGGCGCTCCTGACCCGGCTGCTGTCGGCCGGTACGGGCGAGCCATTCGACCCAATCCTGCGCGAACTGCAGGCAAAGGACATGGCGCAGCCGGACAGTCAGATGAGCGTGTTCGTCTTTGAGGCCCCGTCCACTGGGCCAGGAGATCCGGTGGAGCGCAGCCTGTCTTTGCGGCTGCTGTTGACTGCTAGCGAAGCGTCGCACAGGTGGTTCACCCTTTCCGGTGATCCGAGTGCCGCCTTTGCGGTATCGCGACCCGAGTCTCACTTCGATGCAGGAGCAATCCCCACCTCGGTGATAGCTGCGCTTGGCTCCATCTACGGTGAGCGGCCCGTGATCGGCTGGTCAGGTGACCGAGTGCCGATCTCGCAAGCGGCACAAGCATTTCAGCACGCAAGATTGGCTATGTCCCTCGGCCAGATCGGGGCGTCAACCGAGGACGTGACGGTCTGGACGACGCTGGATTCTTGGAAAACGATTGCGCTGCTGGCGGAAAGCTATTCGAACAACCACGCAGACCTTGCCGCGCTTGTGCACCCCGGGATCGTCGGCCTCCTCAATGATGGCCGCGCCGATCTCGTCCACACCCTCGACGTATATCTTGCGCACGGCGGGGACGCCCGAAAGACTGCTGCAGCGTTGTATCTTCACCGCTCAACGCTGTACTACCGGCTCGAGAAGATCTCCGAGGCGATCGGTGCTGACCTCAGTAACGGCGAGACTCGTTTTGGATTGTTGCTCAGTATTCGACTCGCGCGTATGGCCCATCTGTACAGTTCCGACACCTGTCTGAAAACGTAGGCCAGAGTTCCGACATAGTCGCACGTCAATCGTATCGACCTTAGCGATTGCGCGGCATACGCTTTCGATCTCCACGCTTGTTGACACAGATCATCCGACACGGCTTGGAGACGTCAACGCTGCCGTAGCACGTTTCGAAGGGATGCCATGAGTGCGACTCCTGAATTGAAGAAGGCGCTGAGCCAGCGCCAGCTGACGATGATTGCCATCGGCGGCGTGATCGGTGCGGGCCTGTTCGTCGGCTCAGGTGTCGTCATCGGTGATACCGGGCCAGGGGCGTTCATCACCTACGGCCTTGCCGGCGTGCTGATCATCATGGTCATGAGGATGTTGGCCGAGATGGCCGTGGCCAACCCGTCGACCGGATCGTTCGCCGACTATTCCCGTGCGGCGCTGGGCAACTGGGCAGGCTTCTCGGTCGGCTGGCTGTACTGGTACTTCTGGGTGATCGTCGTCGGCTTCGAGGCGATCGCGGGCGCGAAGATCATCCAGTACTGGATCGATGTCCCACTGTGGTTGTGCTCCCTGGTC
>DATFCF010000968.1:0-7172 GCA_035253445.1 Mycobacterium sp. | reverse complement strand
TGAACTGCTGTGGCGCTGACCCGGGCCCGCGTACGGCCCTGTGCGCCAATCACTTCTCGAGAGTGATTGCTCGTTCGGGGCACTCAGCACGCGCTCGCTCAGCAGCGTCTACGAGCGCGGTGTCGTCGCGGGACAGTCTCTCGACAAGCACTTCGGCGTGACCGGCGTCGTCGACCGGATCGAAGAGGTCGGGCGCCCCTGCATAACAGCGGCCATGGCCTTGGCACAGGGACGCGTCCACGAGAACTCTCATTGTTGTTCCCTCCCTCCTCTTTCGGGGTAGACCCGATCGGTGCCGAACGCGGTCGCATTAGTGCATCCTGGATGCAGTATCAGACACTAAGTGACGTGCACCACTCTGTCAATCACTCGAGCGGGGCAGGTCGTAGACCGCTCTCAGATCGACGTGTAACCGCCGTCGACAGGAATCGCGGCACCCGTTATGTAGGACGAATCGTCCGAGGCCAAAAACACAGCGACACGACCCATCTCGATGGGACGTCCAACGCGTCGCATCGGCGTCATCGCCGTCGCCCCTTCAACAAGTTCGTCTGGAATGTTGTCGATGAGCGCCGTCTGAATTACGCCCGGGCAGAGGCAATTGACACGGATCCCCTGAGCGGCGTACTCGATGGCGGCCGACTTGGTCAGCATCAGCACCGCCCCCTTCGACGCGCCGTACGCGCCCATCATGGGGACGGACACCATCGATGCGATCGAGGCCGTATTGATGATCGACCCGCCGCCCCCCGAGAGCATGATCGGGATGGCGTAGCGCATGCCGAGATAAACCCCTTTTGCATTTACCGCCATAACGCGGTCGTAGTTCTCTTCCGAGCTGTCGGCGATCGCAGCGGTCTCCCCGTCGATACCGGCGTTGTTGCAAAGGATGTCGAGCCGTCCGAACGTGGATGTCGCAGCCCTCAGCATCGCCTCGACGTCCGACGCGCGAGAGACGTCGGCGTGGACCGCCAGACAGTTATCTCCGAGTCGCTTGGCGACGTCTTCCTGCTGGCCGGATATGTCAACAAGCACCACCTTGGCACCTTCGGCGCAAAAAGCCTCGGCGATACCGACACCGATACCGGATCCGGCCCCGGTGATGAGTGCGACCTTACCGTCAAGTTTTCCAGGTGTTTTCAGCGTCTCCGGCATGAAGTCTCCTTAGTCGGCGGTTCCGCGGGGGCGGATGAATCCAGGATCCCCGCTACCAGGCAAGCTAGCAGACGCCTACCCAGTTGTGTATCCTGGATACACACTTACGAGGAGGACTTATGCCGCTGACTGCAGACATGCAACTGGTCTCGGTGGACGACCACCTGATCGAACGGCCTGGCGTTTGGCAGGATCGGCTACCGGCCAAGTACCGAGACCGCGGGCCCCGAATCGCGGAGGCCACCGGCGCCGAAGAAGATCAGTACGGCTTCGGCCGCCAGGTGCCCAAAGGTAGCCAGGTGTGGCTCCTAGAGGACCAGGTGCATGCGCAGCTTGGCCTCAACGCGGTCGCCGGCAAACCCAGAGAGCTTTTGGGCACAGACCCGCTGCGGTTCGACGACATGATCCCCGGATGCTACGAACCCGCCGCGCGAGTGAACGACATGGACCTCGACGGCGTGCAGTCAGCGCTGCTCTTCCCGTCGTTCCCGAAGTTCGCCGGAACGATGTTCCAGACCGTCAGCGACCCGCAGTTGGCGCTGTTGTGCACCCAGATCTGGAACGACTATGTCCACGAGGAGTGGGTCACCCCCTACCCGGACCGGTTCATCCCGATCGGGATCTTGCCGTACTGGGACGTCGACGCATCGATCAAGGAACTGGAGCGCCTATCAGCCCGCGGGGTACGAGCGATCTCGTTCCCTGAGAACCCCGTCCCCCTCGGGCACCCGTCGTTCCACACCGACCACTGGGATCGACTCTTCAGTGCCTTCGAGGAGACCGACGTCGTCGTCTGCCTCCACTTCGGTACCTCCGGTCAGGTTCGACTCACCGCACCCGACGCCCCAATGGCCGTCATGATCACGCTCATGGGAACCAACTCCATGTCTGCCCTCGGCGACCTGCTGTTCTCGCCAGTCTTCCACCGCCACCCGCGCCTGCGAGTCTCCATTGCCGAGGGCGGAATCGGATGGCTCCCCTGGTTGCTCGAACGCGCCGATCTGACGTGGGAACGCCACCGCTTCTACCAGAACGTCAACCAAGAGGTCCGGCCGTCCGAACTCTTCAACCGGCACGTGTGGGGATGTTTCATCACGGACGAGTACGGCCTCGAGAACCGCCACAAGATCGGCATCGACCGGCTCACGTGGGAATGCGACTACCCACACTCCGACTCCTTCTGGCCCAATAGCCGCACCGTCGCGGAAAAGGCGTTCGCGAACATACCCGACGACGAAACACGAAAAATCGTTGAAGACAACGCCCGCCAGCTGTACCGCTACCCAAGGTCATCGACAACCAAGTTCAGCCCCTAGACCACGCCGACTGTGATCCGTTGGGCCGGCGGTCGATGAGCAGGACGCCGCCCTCGACGAACGAACGCGTTCACCGATCTGCGCATCCAATGACGCCGCGAACGCGTTCTTCGTCGTGGGCGAGATCCTCAAAGGCTGCCCGAGGTGCTCACCAACGTCTGGACCCGCGCAATTATCCATGGTCCTTAATTGACCTTATCCGCAACATCATTCGTCCGCCCTACCGCAAGTATCGGGCGGATGGGATCAAGCGCGACATGATGCTGATATGCACCTCTGTCACGCATCCGGCAAACCGGGTCTTGGATGAGGCGCGGGCGAACCTCCGCCAAGAAGAGTCGGCCCCAGATCTCACCTTCCAACTGGGCATTGCCAACTGCGTTGCCCGCATTCATAATTCAATCAAACAACGCCGCGCCGCCAGCGCAGGACCGTCTCAGCGGCGCCCGGCGGCCCCACTAGGGAGCGTGCGCAGCCCTTCGATCGATGCTCACTTGTTGACCATGCCGGCATCCACCGGTAGCGCGACGCCGGTGACGTAGCGTGCATCGTCTGAGACCAGCCACGCGATTGCGTTGCTGACATCACGCGCCTCGATCCGAGCGACCGGCATTGGATTGCCCAGGCCGGCCACGAACGCTGGATTCGCGGTGGCCGCCGACTGGTCGAAGCCGACCAGCATCGGTGTATCGACGCCAGTTGGATGCACAGTGTTGACCCGAATATTCTGCGGCGCTAGGTAATTGGCGTACATCCGCATAAGACCTACAACACCATGCTTGGCCGCTGCATAACCAAAGTTTCCGCCGTTGGTGCCAGCGACCATTCCTTTCAAGCCGTTCACCGAGCTGGTGATGACGACCGAACCGCCCTCGCCCTGTTCAAGCAATGTCGGCAGGCACGCTTGGATGGTGTTCCACACTCCGACGAGCATTACGTCCACAGCGTCTCGGAATGCCTCATGGTCGCGGCCCTCGGCCAGACCCTGAAACATGATGCCGGCGTTGGCGAGCACGATGTCGACTCGTCCGAGAGCCCGGATTCCCGCCCTCGCTGCAGCGGCGAGTGCATCGGCGTCGCGAACGTCGACGACCGCCGACTCCATCCGTCGACCAAGCTTCTCGACCATTGCCACGGTCTCGGCTAGATCGTCGCGGGTAGCCATCGGGTAGCTGACGGTGCTGACCTGCCCGCATATGTCGACACCGATGATGTCGGCGCCCTCCTCGGCGAGTCGGACCGCGTGCGAGCGTCCCTGCCCGCGGGCGGCGCCGGTAATGAATGCGACCTTGCCGTCGAGCTTTCCCATCAGATCTCCTTCAAGTGCAGAACCAGTGGCGCTATCGCCACCTGGGTGACCGAAATCTAGTTGTTCGCCTCGCTCGACGGGCCGACCACATCCGCGCTGGATCCAGGATACCAACCACGTTCCGAACCCGTGAGCACCCGATGTTGACCCAAGCTTCAGCCGGCACGAACGGGCTCCCACTGAGGGATCGTCACCCCAGGCTCGACGTGGTCGAATCGGACCCGCAGCGGCATCCCCGGGTAGATATTTGCCTTTCCCGCAAGGTATCCGACGAGCCGGACCGTCGGATCATCGTCGAGGGAAACGAGTACCACAGTGCACGGAGCGGGAAACGCCTCATGAATCGAGTGATGCAGCACCGTCCAGGTGTATACGGTGCCGGTTGGCCGGACGTCACGCCATGTGAGCTCCCATGACCCGCATTGATGGCAATACGATTTCGGCAGATGGACGGTCGCCCCGCAGGTCACACACGTGCACACCACGAGGCGTTCCTCGGTCGCGGCTTGCCAGAATCCACCCGTCTCGTGATCGTCGGTCACTGGCAACGGGCGTTCAGGCGACGGATTCACGATCCCGCTCGCAGCATCAGAGCACTAGTCATCGTAGGAATGCCCGACGTCACAAGGCAGACTTCGGCTCCACGAACCTGTGAGGTGGACTGCCCCCGCATCTGACGGACGCCTTCCGCAATGTGATTCATGCCGTGCAGGTAGCCCTCAGAGAGATTCCCGCCCGCGGTATTGATGGGCAGTGCGCCACCGACGTCGATGGCACCGCTTGAGGCGAACACGCCTCCCTCCCCTTTGGGGCAGAAGCCGTAGTCTTCCAGCTGAATCAGCACCATGATGGTGAAGGCGTCGAAGAGCTGCGCCACGTCGACATCCTTGGGCCCGAGACCCGCTCGGCGGTACAGCTCTTCAGCCGCCTGCTTCGAAGGTTGTGTGGTGATCGAAGGGCGCATAAGTGTGGGATACACCTTCCCGGGCTGCACTTCTGGCGTCGTCGCCTGTGTGACTGCTCGGATCAAGACGACCGGGTGCGGGCCGTCGGCGGCGCGATCGGCCGAGGTGACGACCACCGCACAGGCCCCGTCACTCTCCAGGCAATAGTCGTATAGCCGCAGAGGATCCGCGATCATGCGAGCGCCGTAGTACTCTTCCGCGCTAAGCGTTCGGCCTGCCATCTGCGCAGCAGGATTGCCGTTGGCGCGGCGGCGGATGGTTATTGCGATGTCGCACAGCGCATCCGCACTGGTCCCGTATTCGATCATGTGCCTGCGGGCGATCATGGCGTACAACTGACCAGGCGCCATCAGGCCGTAGGGGAAGAAATATTCGTCGTACGTGCCGTAGCCGCCCTTGTATCGGGACTCACCCGAAAGCTGGATATCTGTGCCGCGGCCGTAACGCAGACCTGACCTACCGTTGAGTGCACGATAGACCAACACATTGGTTGCCTGCCCAGACATGATGGCCGCCACCGCTTGCCCGATCATGCCGCACGGAGCCGATCCGGCCATCCCGGTGATTCCCCAGAAGGTCAGATTCGACAGCCCCAACCAATAGCCGATGTCCTGGTGGTGAGTCGAGTCGTAGTCCGAGCGGACAACGCCGTCGATATCGGCGCAGGAAAGGCCGGCATCACGAATGGCCGCCAAACTTGCTTCGGCGGCTAGAGACGCCACGCTGCGGCCCGAGTGTGATGAGAACTCAGTGGCGCCGATCCCCACGATGGCGCACGTATCTCGGTGCGAATAGACAGGGTGATTCAGGGCAGTGGTCCTGTCATGGTCGGGAACGAGGCTTTGACCACGGAAGCGATATCCCGCCATGTTCCCCACGGCACGTCCTGGCGATCGGCGGTGACGACCTGGACACAGACATGATCGGCGCCAGCGTCAAGGTGGGCCGCGATTCGATCCACCGTTACCGCCATGTCAGCGAAGACAACGAGCTCATAGATCAGCCGCTCCGAGCCGCCATCAGCGAAATCCGCTTCGGTGTAGCCCATCCGGAGCAAGTTTTGGCGATAGCTCGGCAGCGCCAGGTAGGGCGCCAGATGTTCCCTGGCCACCGCGCTCGCCATCGCCGGGTCCGATTCGTTTACTACCTTGACCACGGGGGCAAGGAATCGGTCCGGCCCCAGGACTGTGCGAGCCAAGCGGGTGTGGCTCGGGTCGACGACGTAGGTGTGCGCCCCGTCAGCCTTCTCCCGGGCGAGTTCGAGCATCCGGGGCCCGAGGGCGCCAAGAATTCGGCGGCTGCGTGGCACTGGAGCGCTCGCCGAATCCAACCGGCGAAAGTAGTCCCGCGTCGTGGCCATAGGTCGGTACGGCCTTCCCACTGCGGCGGCCCGCTTGGCGTGGCTGGCCCCGACCCCAAGCATGAGGCGGCCTGGGAACTCGTCTTCCATCGCGGCAAACCAATCCGCCGCCTCCTCGGGCTCGTGCATGAGCATGTTGACGACGCCGGTTGCGATCGGCACCGCCCGGGTTGCCCGGAGCGCGTTGGTTACATGTTCGAAGACCGCCCCTCCAGTTCCACCCGGAATCCACAGGGTGGTGAATCCCAGCTCCTCCAGGCCACGAGCCACCGCCTCGCACTTCGGTCGGCTACGGGTACGAAGTTGTGGACACCACACCCCAATGGTTCCGAGGTCGGGACGTCGGAGTGGGGTCGGTTGTGGCGTCGACACTCAGACCAGTCCGTCCCCATCAGCGGAGTTGGTCGGTTTCGAGTGCACGAGAACCGCGTCCTCTTCGTAGGCCTTGGAGTCTCGCCATTTGGCAAGCACTTCGATGTACTCGAAGGGGCCGCCGCCGTAGGCGTCCGCCCAGATTGGGCGACCTTGCTCAAAGTTGCCTTCGTTGTTGAAGTACCCCGGGGTACAGGCGTGGACCTGAGCCTCATTGAAGATCGATCGGGCGTCCATTTCCTCAACCCAGTTCTGTTCGGCCGTCTCCGTGATCTCCATCGAAACGACGCCGTCGTCGATGAGCCGGCTGAGCACACCGGCGACATGCTTGGCTTGCTCGTCGAAAGTGAAGGTCTGACTGATCGTGATCGCGGCCTGACGGATCCCGCCGACGATGAAGAGGTTGGGGAAGTTGTGGGAACAAATCCCGTGAAGCGTCTTGACCCGTTCCGCCCAATGCTCCGTAAGGTCCAAGCCGTTGCGGCCGAGGACCCGGAATCCCCCGGATCTGCCGGGAGACACCGCGGCGTCGAATCCGGTGGCGTAGATGATGCAGTCCACCTCGCGAAGGGTGCCGTCGAACACAATGCCTTTGGGATCGATCGCATCCGGCCCTCGGCCTTGCGTGTCAACGAGGGTGACGTTGGGCCGGTTGAACACCTGAAGATAGTTGTCGGAGAACCCGGGACGCTTGC
>DATFCF010000967.1:0-2438 GCA_035253445.1 Mycobacterium sp. | reverse complement strand
CCTGCGCTGCGTCAGCACTGTCCTCGTCGTCGGCGGCAGGCGTGGCCTGCTCGGTGGTGGACTCGGATTGGCCGTTGACCTGCTCGCCGCCACGGGTGCGCCGACGGGTCCTGGTGCTGCGTCGGGCGGGCCGCTCGGTGGACTTCTCCGCGGGCGCGCGCTTGGCCTGCGTCTTGCGCGGTTCGCCGATGGTGCCCTTGGCGTCGGTCGGGATGTTCAGTTCTTCGTAGATGTGCGGCGAGCTGGAGTACGTCTCGGCGGGATCGGGACAGTTCAGCCCCAGCGCCTTGTCGATCATCTCCCAGCGCGCCAGCTCATCCCAGTCGACCAGCGTGACCGCGATCCCGGTTTTGCCGGCGCGCCCGGTGCGACCGATGCGGTGTACGTAGGCCTGCTCGTCCTCGGGGATCTGGTAGTTGATGACGTGGGTGATGTCGTCGATGTCGATGCCGCGGGCGGCTACGTCAGTGGCGACGAGCACGTCGACATCGCCGGTGCGGAATGCCTTGAGCGCCTTCTCGCGGGCGCCCTGGCCGAGGTCGCCGTGCACGGCGCCGACCTTGAAGCCGCGCTCGGCCAGCTCGTCGGAGACCTTCTGCGCCGTGCGCTTGGTGCGGGTGAAGATCATCGTCGCGCCGCGGCCGTTGGCCTGAAGCACCCGGCTGACTAGTTCGACCTTGTCCAGCGCGTGGGCGCGGTAGGCGAACTGCTCGGTGGTGTCGTGGGTGGCGGCCGAATGCGGCGCCTCCGCCCGGATGTGGGTGGGCTGATTCATGAACGTGCGGGCCAACGTGATGATCGGGTCCGGCATGGTGGCCGAGAACAGCATCGCCTGCCGTTCGGCTGGGATCTGCCGCAAGATGCGCTCGATGTCGGGCAGGAAGCCGAGGTCGAGCATTTCGTCGGCCTCGTCGAGCACCAGCATCGACAGCCCGCCGAGCTGCAGGTGGCCCTGCTGGGCGAGGTCGAGCAGTCGGCCGGGCGTGCCGACAACGACGTCGACTCCCTTCTGCAAAGCCTCGATCTGCGGCTCGTAGGGCCGCCCACCGTAGATCGATGTGACGGTCAGCTTGCGGCCAGCTGTGCCTGATGTCGGCGCCGGTTCGCCCCCGACGGTGAGGTACTTAGCCGCGGATGCGAGGTCGCCGAACACCTGCAGGCACAGCTCGCGCGTCGGCACGACGACCAGTGCGCGCGGGATGCCGGTGAGCGGCTTTTCGGTGTCGGTCGTGATGCGCTGCAGCATCGGCACCCCGAACGCCAGGGTCTTGCCCATGCCGGTGCGGGCCTGGCCGATCAGGTCGTCGCCCGCCAACGCGAGCGGCATTGTCAGTTCTTGGATAGCGAACGGATGTTCCTTGCCGTCTTCGGAGAGTGCGCGGACGATTTCGTCGCGAACTCCGAGTTCAGCAAAGGTTGGGTTGAGATGCGTCATACGCGGAGGCTTAGCCTTTCAATTGTCAATCCTCATGGCGTCCACGCGCGCACGAGTTCGACGAAGCTATGCCGGGGCCCTGCGCTGAGGTAGGCGGGCCATCCGCGTGCACGCACAATTCTTAGGTAACGGCTACCGTTGCGAGCCACTGCCTGCGTACATGATAGCTGGCCGGCTTTGCCCCGCGGTCGTCGCGCCACTTGGCGTCTACAGTTGGGCCATGAATTCGACGCCGCCCGCGCCCTCTCCAGAGCAGACCACCTCGGGCGTGTCGGCCGACCATCCTGGCGTCAACGAGCTGTTCGCTCTGCTGGCCTACGGCGAGGTGGCCGCCTTCTACCGGCTCACCGACGAGGCGCGGATGGCGCCCAATCTTCGCGGCCGGATCAACATGGCCACCATGGCTGCCGCGGAGATGAGCCACTACGAAGTGCTGCGAGATGCGTTGGAGCGCAGGGGAGTCGACATCGTTCCCGCCATGACGAAGTACGCCTCGGCGCTGGAGAACTATCACCGGCTCACGACGCCGAGCACGTGGCTCGAAGCGCTCGTGAAGACCTACGTCGGTGACGCGCTGGCCGCCGACTTCTATCTGGAGATCGCCGACACGCTGCCCAAAGAGGTCGCCGACGTGGTCCGAGCGGTGCTGTCGGAGACGGGACACTCACAATTCGTCGTCGCCGAGGTGCAGGCCGCCGTGACGGCAAGCGAAAAGCAGCGGCACCGGCTGGCGCTGTGGTCGCGCCGCCTGCTCGGTGAGGCCATCACGCAGGCGCAGTATGTGATGGCCGACCACGATGAGCTCGTCGACCTGGTGATGTCCAGCGGCGAAGGGCTGCGCCAGATGACGGAGTTCTTCGACCGGTTGCAGCACACGCACAGCACCCGCATGCATGAGCTCGGCCTGGCCTGAGCGTTACTTCGTGCAGGTGGCGATCATCGAGTTGGTGTTCTGCGCGGCGATCAGGGCACCCGCCGCGTCGGTGATGCTGCAGTTGAGCTG
>DATFCF010000966.1:0-5353 GCA_035253445.1 Mycobacterium sp. | reverse complement strand
GGATGTTCGCGACGTGCTGGTGGTGTCGGGCCAGTTTGGCCACGGCATCACCGCGGTTGTGTGATCCTTTCTGCTTCCGCGCCAACGATTTCGCTAGCCGTTGCTGGCGCTTCATCCCGGCGGCCAGAGCCTTCGGCGCTTCAGCGATTCGAGCGACCTCCGTGCCGTCTACGCGGGCGGCGACCACGAACGCTGACAAGCCGCGGTCAACACCGACCCATCCACTACAGTCCTCCCGGTCGCGGGACGGATGCTGGTTGGCAGGATGCAGGTCGGCAGCCACCATATTCAGCGAGACCCACCAGCGGCCCGCACGTCTGGTGACTGTGGCGAACAAGATCTTCGCGCGGCCGTTTGCCAGCATGCGCCGCAACCGGCGGGTGTCGTCGAATACTCCGACCTGGCCGATTCCGGGCAAGGTGACCGAGCGGAGACAGTTATTGTCTCCGACCCGAATTGAAGGCGAGCAGCCCTTGCGATGCTTATTGCGAAGTCGAAACGACGGTGTTATGCCCGTCTTCTTCTTGAACTTTGGGAAGCCCATACGCCTACCCTTGCGCGTACCTGAGCGCGAAGTCGACCAGGCCATCAAGGCGCGGCCACAGTCCACGGCTGCTTCTTCAAACACCTGCTGACACACTTCGGCCCGCCACGACAGCCCAGTCACGACCACCTCGGCGTCGCCCTCAGTGTTGATGGCGAAAACCCGTCCGGCGTCCTCGGTTTTCTTCCACTCGTTGAACGCGTTAATCAAATCAAATCCGGACCACGGCACCACCACGCCCGGATCGGCCTTGTATCCGGTGAGCGCAGATTTCACCATCGCCAGGCATTGGTTAAAGGCAAACCGGGATGCCCCGGCAGGGCGGGCTAGTACGTCTTGCTGCTCGACGGTCGGGTCGAGACGGAACTTGAAAGTTGTATGCCGACTCATCTCACCGTCGAGCATCGCACCACACACCGACAGAACTAGCCTGACTCGTCGCGGCGACCACCCACACCAGCGAGCCGACCTTCGGTCGGGATTAGCGACCAGTCCGCGTGAGTGAACATGCTGGGCGAAAAGCTCTTCCAGTCCGATCAGTAGTCCAGTCCAGCTGGCGTGCGGAACAACTACAGGTACATGCGACCTTGATTGTGGGCTGATCGAAACTGCAGCAACTCCGAGAATCCCCGGTCAAGCGCCACTACTGCTGTTACCGGTTGAAGCCCTTCGCCGTGATCTACGTCCACGGGTCTAGCGATGGGCCGATGGCGCTTCGCAGGCATTTCCCGCGTGCCATATCTCCACGCTCGCTGCCACGAACAGACCCGCCACCGTCGCGGCGATCATCGACAGTTCCGTACTTGCCAGCACCAGGTAGCCGAACGCAGCCGCGACACCGAGCAGCACCACGCGCGCCGGCGTCCAGCGCCCGGGCGTGCCGAACCGCCTCGACACCAACATCCCGAGCATCAACGCGACCGCGTGGCCGACGTCGGTGAAGTCACGCCCGATTGCCACCACCACGACCCCGACCGCCAGCCACCAGCCGACCCAGGCAGGCCGCCAGCGTCGCGGGATGGCCGCGGTCAGCGCGCCGAGCACCGCGGCGGCGCCGTAACTCATCCCCACATCGGTCGCGCGGCTCACTTCCGCGGGCAGCCAGTCGAGTTCAACCGCGGCGGTCAGACCGATCGCCACCAGCAGAGTCGCGCCCACATGCCCCACCGCGAAGGCCACCACCAGCCTGCCGCTGCGCCACAACAGCTCGGCCAGCGCAAGAAGGCAAACCAGCCCCGGCAGCCACAGATAGATCGACCCGGCGTCGACGACGAACGCACTGTCCAGCAGCGTTCCGAGGTGCCCGCGGCTCAGGTTGTGCAGGTTGGTGCTGGTATGCCGGATCACCCGGTCCTGCACGTCCGGACCGAGTGCCACCAACACCGATGTCACGCATGTCACGATCACCGCATACGCCACCGTGACCCGGACCCGCGCGAGACTCGCGAGCAATCCCAACCCCATCGGGCCACTATGCGCCCGCTATATCACCGTCTTCGTCAACCTCGCCTGGCAACTGCCTGCGAGTTTTCAAGCGGTACATGGTGAAATCCGCAGGCACCCCGTTGGGCTTGTTCGTAAACACCTGCTTGCGAAGCCGTTTGGCGGTCACGCCGAGTGAATCGAAGTCCTCGTCCGATATCCGTTCCAGCGTGGCCTGTGACACCACCAGCTCGCCCCTGGTGGCGCGTTCCATCACCCGTGCGGCGATGTTGACGTCGACGCCAAGCCAGTCCGATCCGATGCGCTGCGGGCGGCCGGTGTGAACGCCGACGCGCATTCGCGGCGTATAACCGTCCACGTCAAGGGCTTTCACCGCGTCGCGAGCGGTGATCGCGGCGCGCACCGCGGTACCGGCGTCGGAGAACACCGCCATGATCCCGTCGCCCATCCGCTTGACAATGTGCCCGCCCGCCTCCAGCAGCGGGGGCTCGACCACTTGCGACACCCGCCGCAACAGCTTCAGCGTGGCCTCGTCGCCGACCCGCAGCGACCACTCCGAGAAGCCGACCAAGTCGGTAAAGACCAGCGTCACCTCACGATTCGCCGGCCTGCCGGACACCCGCTCGGTCAGCGCTTGCCACACCTGCAACGCGCCCAGACTGACCTCACGTGAGGCGGCCTCACGGTCGAGCAGCCGATCGGCGGCCCTGGCAGCGGCGCTGGGTCCGCCAACACCGCTCACCGACAACGGATCCCCGAATTCGGGGTCACCCGGCAGCACGCGCCGCGCACGCCGGAGAAAGTTGATGACATCGGGGTTGTGATTAGTGTTCTTCAGCCACCCCGCCGGTCCGGATGAACGACGCGGCGCAGCCGACTCGACATCCACAGCGGCCAGCGTACCCGGCCGTTAAAGCGGCTGGTCACGACCGCATGGCGCATCGATAGCCGCGGAATAACACTTCAGTCGCCACGCCCCGCAAATAGTAGACAACGTTCGTTGTCAACACTATCGTGTGGTCATGAAGATCGCGACGACGGCCGACCCGCTCGGGCCGGACTCGCTGACATGGAAGTACTTCGGCGACCTGCGCACCGGGATGCTGGGCGTCTGGATCGGCGCGATTCAGAACATGTATCCGGAACTGGGCGCCGGCGTCGAGGACCACTCGATACTGCTGCGCGAACCACTGCAACGCGTGGCGCGTTCGGTGTATCCGATCATGGGGGTGGTCTACGACGGTGAGCGCGCCGCGCAGACCGGTGAGCAGATCAAGAGCTTCCACAAGACCATCAAGGGAGTCGACGCGGAAGGCCGCCGCTACCACGCGCTGAATCCCGAGACGTTCTATTGGGCGCACGCCACGTTTTTCATGTTGATCATCAAGACCGCCGAATACTTCTGCGGCGGGCTGACCGACGCCGAAAAGCGTCAACTGTTCGACGAGCACGTGCAGTGGTACCAGATGTACGGCATGAGCATGCGGCCTGTGCCCAAGTCCTGGGAGGAGTTCTGCGACTACTGGGAACGAAAGTGCCGCGATGAGTTGGAGATCAACCGCGCCACGCTCGACATCTTCTCGATTCGCATCCCCAAGCCATGGTTCGTGTTGATGCCCACGCCGGTCTGGGACCAGCTCTTCCGACCGATGGTCGGCGCGCAGCGCTGGATAGCGGCGGGTCTGTTCGATCCGGCGGTGCGCGAAAAGGCCGGAATGCGTTGGACACCCGGCGACGAGGTGTTGCTGCGGCTGTTCGGCAAGCTGGTCGAGATGGCTTTTGTGGTTGTGCCCGACGAGATTCGGCTACACCCGCGAGCAATGGCCGCCTACCGTCGCGCCGACGGCCGCCTGCCCGAAGACGCCCCGCTCGTCGAGGCGCCCGCGTTCATGGCGCCGCCCCGCGACAGACGCGACCTGCCGGTCCACTACGTACCGCGGCGCAAGACGCTGCTCGACCGCGCGGGCTTCCTGGTGCACACCACGTTCTCGCTCGCCGGCCTGCGACCGGCCCGCGGCCGCAACAAAGCGGCCTAGGCTAGCGGCATGCTCGAGTGGTCCGACGTCGACCTCGCCGTGCGCGACGCGGTTCGCGAATTCGTGGACAAGGAGGTCCGGCCGCACGTCGACGCCCTCGAAAGCGGCGAGATGGAGCCCTATCCGATCATCCGCAAGCTGTTCGCCACGTTCGGCATCGCCGACATGGCCCGCGACTCGCTCAACAAGCGGCTCGCCGGGCTGCGTGAGGGCCGAGAACCGTCCGGCAAGCCCTCGGGTGGCATGTTCGGCGGTGGCGGTGGGCAGGCCGGCATGGGGTTCGTGGTTGTCAGCGAGTTGTGCCGGGTGTCGATGGGCGTCGTCACCGGGATGGGCGTCAGCCTCGGCCTGACGGTACCGACGATCATGGGCCGGGGCACGCTCGCACAACAGGAGCGGTGGCTACCCGACCTGGTCACCTACGACAAGGTGGGCGCGTGGGCGATCACCGAGCCGGATTCGGGCTCGGATGCGTTCGGCGGCATGAAGTCCTACGTGGTGCGCGACGGCGACGAGTACATCCTCAACGGGCAGAAGACCTTCATCACCAACGGGCCCGACGCCGACGTTGTGGTGGTGTACGCGAAGCTCAATGAAGAAGGGGCAGGTGGCTCCTCATCAATTAAGCGGGACCGCAAGGTGCTGACCTTCGTGCTGGATCGCGGCATGGAGGGCTTTGTGCAGTCGAAGCCGTTCCGCAAGATGGGCATTCACAGTTCGCGCACCGGTGAACTGTTCTTCAACAACGTCCGGCTGGGCCGGGATCGGCTGCTCGGCGAATCCGAGGAGAATGCGGCCGGCGATGGCCGTGCGAGCGCGCGGTCGAGTTTTTCCGCCGAACGCATCGGGGTTGCCTCGATGGCGCTGGGTGTGATCGAGGAATGCCTGCGGCTGTGTGTCGACTACGCCAAGAACCGCAGGCTGTGGGGCCAGGAGATCGGGCAGTTCCAGCTCATCCAGCTCAAGCTGGCGCAGATGGAACTCGCCCGAATGAACGTGCGCAACATGCTGTTTCGGGTCATCGAGGCGATGCAGACCGGCTTTGAGATCTCACTACCGGAGGCATCGGCGATCAAGTGGTACTGCTCGCAGGCCGCCACCGACGTCGCGATGGATGCGATCCAGTTGTTCGGCGGCAACGGCTACATGACCGAGTACCGCGTCGAGCAATTGGCGCGTGACGCCAAGTCGCTGATGATCTACGCCGGCAGCAACGAGGTGCAGATCACCCACGTGGCACGGGGCCTGCTCAGCTCCTGACCGCTCAGCGGTCTTCGACGATGAACTGGGCGGCCCGCGCGGCCATGGCCATCACCGGCCCGTTCAGATT
>DATFCF010000965.1:0-2422 GCA_035253445.1 Mycobacterium sp. | reverse complement strand
GAATAGCGCGAATCTTGCCCGCCGGGCGCCGTTCGGCAACGGCCGGGCGCCTACCGGAGCCCCGTCCGCATGCTCGCCGCGTGTCGGTGGGTAGCCAAGAGCGGCCGCATGCTCATAGAAGCGGTCGAGCGCAGCGTGGTTGGCCGCCTGGAGCACCACGGGATGCATGCCTCGGAGATCAGGGTTGCCGCCAGTGGCGTGCCGGGCGACATATCGATCTGACTTTTCGCTGCTCCGGTCGTCAGCACGTCGCTGTGGTCGGCGAACCTCGAGGACGGCGTCGTAGTGATGAACCGAGCGCAAGCGGCGATCGCAGATTGATCGGTTGCAAAACTCCCCTATCGCTCAGCGCCGGTGCGGCGACACCGATGGAGGAGGTAGGGCCGATCCCGCTGTCCGGTTGAACGGAGTGTCAATGCCTTCGCGGTTCGCGTATGCATGCTTCGGCGTCTGGATGGTGGCGCTCACGGCTGCCTTTTACACGGTCCCGAAGTGGTTGAGCACGTTCACTTGGGCGGCGATCGGGCTTTCCGGTGCGGCCGCCGTGCTGCTCGGCATCAGACTGCACCGTCCGTCACGGCGACTGCCTTGGCTACTGCTCTCCGGCGTCCTCATCAGCTTCACGGCGGGCGACACGACGTACAACATCCTCACTGACTATCTGGGGCGGGACAACCCGTTCCCCAGCCTGGCCGATGGCTTCTACCTCGCCGTGTACCCGATGCTCGCCGCCGCTCTGCTGATCCTGATCAGGGCCCGATCCGGTGGCAACAACCGGGCTGCGCTGCTCGATGCGCTCCTGCCCACGGCGGGTCTCGGGCTGTTGTCCTGGGTGTTCCTCATCGCGCCGTACGTGCGCGACACAGGTCTCACGCTCCCGGAGAAGCTGACCTCGGTTGCGTACCCGCTGGGCGACGTTCTGGCTCTCGCCATGCTGTTGCGCCTGTTCACCGCGCCTGGGCGCAAGTCTGTCTCGATCGCCATCCTCGGTGCCGGTGTCACCGGGCTTCTGGTGACGGACGTGCTCTACGGCTTACGGCAGTTGGCCGGCACGTGGGAAGTCGGCGGTCCGACGGACGCCGGCTGGGTGTTCTTCTACACGGCAATCGGCATCTCGGCGCTGCATCCGTCGATGACGCGACTCACGCCGGACACGGAGCAGAGCCCGACGGTTGCCGAGGCGGGGGTGCGGCGGATCCTCTTCATGTCCGTCGCGTCCCTGATCGGCCCCGCTGTCCTGGTGCTGGAGGATCTGGGCGGCGGCGTGCACGATGCCATGGTCATCGCCGCTGCCTGCGCCCTGATGTTCCTGCTGGTCATGGCCCGGGTCGGCGGCCTGCTCGTCACTCAGCGCCAAGCGGGCGCGCGGGAGCGTGCCTTGCGGCGAGCCGGAGCGATGCTGGTCGCTGCCGCCAGCGAGCAGGAGGCCGTCGAGGCGTTGACCGGGGCAGTGCGCGAGCTGATGCCGGAGGGGCAGCCCTACCAGCTCCATCTCGTCGCGGACGACGTGACGGCCGACATGGCGTCGTCCCACGTCGGCGCGAACTACCGGGCCGCGATGGTGAGGGTCGACAGCCTCCCGCCGGCGATCGCCGCGGAACTCGCCGGTTTCGAGTACGCCTTGCGGACGGCGGTGGTCGGCACCGCGCGGAATGTGGACGGTCCGGTCCGCCGGAAGCAGGCATATCTGGCCGCGACGCCCACGACGCTGCGGTTCCTGCGGCCGTCGTTCGACGCCTTGATGGCGCAGGCGGCGATGGCAATCGAACGTATCACCCTGACCGACGAGGTGAACCGGCGCAGCAGCGAAGACTATTTCCGTGCGCTGATTCGCAGCGCATCCGACGTGATCCTCATCCTCGACGAAGACGATCGGATCCGGTACGCCACCCCGTCCGCGACGGACGTCTTCGGCTGGCCGGACCTGGTCGGCGCGTCGTTGACCGGACTGATCGTCGGCACCGACCATGACCGCCTGCACGATCTGCTTGCGCGCACCCGAACTGGCCATGGGCACCACGAGTGTATAGATCTCACCGCGGTTCGCGCCGACAACCGGCCATTGCAGGTCGAGTGTGGCTGCCGGGACCTGCGCGACGATCCGACGGTCGCTGGTCTGGTCCTGACGATCCGCGATGTCACCGAGCGCCGCCAACTGGAGAACGACCTGACCTATCAGGCGTTCCACGACGGGCTGACCGGACTCGCCAACCGGGTTTTGTTCCAGAATCGGCTCGAACATGCCGCCCTGCTCGCGCAGAACGACGGCTCCACGATCGGCGTCCTGTTCGTCGACTTGGATGACTTCAAAGAGGTCAACGACACCCTCGGGCATGCCGTCGGTGACCGGCTGCTGATCGCTGTCGGCCAGCGCATCGCTCAGGTCATCGGTCCGCTCAACACCGCGGCGCGCATGGGCGGG
>DATFCF010000964.1:0-3821 GCA_035253445.1 Mycobacterium sp. | reverse complement strand
GTCAGGTTCGTACGGTCGACGGCCCCAGCCGTCCTCTCAGCGCACTCAGGTGTGCGCTCCCGCGTTCGGACGGTTGCCACGCTAGCGCAGTCGGTTGTTCCCGGTCACAGGGAATCGGAATTGCCCTCAGATGTTTTGTATAGCTAATATATGTGTTTTGACACGTAGCCAACGACATCGATGCATAAGCGAAGAACATTGACGACCGAGATTGAGCCCACCAAAACCCCAGTTGTCGCCGACGCCGGCCAGGCCGTAGCCGAGACCGCTCGCCGACGCCGGCGCATGGACCACGACCATCCCTTCTACAAGTGGGTGGTGCTGTCCAACACCACGTTGGGCACGCTGCTGGCGACCATCAACGCGTCGATCGTGCTGATCTCGCTGCCGGCCATCTTCCGCGGTATCGGCCTGAACCCGCTGGCCCCGGGAAACGTCAGCTACCTGCTGTGGATGCTGATGGGCTACCTCGTGGTGACGGCTGTGCTGGTGGTCCCGTTCGGGCGCCTCGGCGATATGTTCGGCCGGGTCCGCATCTACAACATCGGGTTCGTGGTGTTCACCCTCGCGGCGATCGCGTTGTCCTTCGATCCGTTGCACCTCGACGCGGGCGCGCTGTGGCTGATCGCCTGGCGGGTGGTCCAGGGCGTCGGCGGCGCGATGTTGATGGCGTCATCGTCGGCGATCCTGACCGACGCGTTCCCGGCGAACCAGCGCGGGATGGCGCTCGGCGTGAACATGGTGGCGGCGGTGGCCGGGTCGTTCCTGGGTCTGCTCATCGGCGGTGTGCTGTCCGAGTGGGACTGGCGCGCGATCTTCTGGGTCGGCGTACCGATCGGCATCCTCGGCACGATCTGGAGCGTGCGGTCGCTGAAGGAACTCGGGGTACGGACACCCGGGCGGCTGGACTGGGCGGGCACGGTGACGTTCGGTATCGGACTGACAGTGGTGTTGACGGGGATCACCTACGGCATTCAGCCCTATGGCGACTCCACGACCGGATGGACCAGCCCGTGGGTGCTTGGTGCGATCGGGATCGGGCTCGCCTTGCTGGTGGCGTTCTGTTTCGTCGAACTGCGCGTGAGCCAGCCGATGGTCAACATCCGGCTGTTCCGCTCGACCGCGTTCGGGATGGGCAACCTCGCCGGCCTGATGTCCTCCGTCGGTCGTGGCGGCCTGCAGTTCATGCTGATCATCTGGCTGCAGGGCATCTGGCTTCCCTTGCGGGGCTACGAATTTGAATCCACACCGCTATGGGCGGCCATCTACATGCTGCCGATCACCGTGGGCTTCCTCGTCGCGGGACCAATCGCCGGATCACTGTCGGACCGCTTCGGCGCCCGGCCGTTCACTGTCGGCGGGATGGCACTGATGGCGGGCTCGTTCGTCGCGCTGATGATGATCCCCGTCGACTTCGACTACTGGGTCTTCGCGCTCCTCATCTTCCTCAACGGGCTGGGCGGAGGCATTTTCACCGCGCCCAACACCGCGGCGATCATGTCGAGCGTTCCGGCCGCTGAACGTGGCGCCGCATCGGGTGTGCGCGCAACGTTCTTCAATGCGGGCTCGTCACTGTCGATCGGCATCTTCTTCTCGTTGATGATCGTCGGCCTCGCGAACACGCTGCCGAGCGCGATGAGTGCCGGACTGCAGGAGCAGGGCGTGTCGGCATCGGTGGCCCACGAAGTGGCGAATCTGCCACCAGTTGGCAGCCTGTTCGCCGCCTTCTTGGGATACAACCCGATTGGCGAGTTGCTAGGGCCGTATGGTGCGTTGCAGCAGCCGGGTGTCAATTCCGAGGTGCTGACCGGCCAGACATTCTTTCCGCACCTGATCACCGAGCCGTTCCACGCCGGGCTGGTGGTGGTGTTCGGCGCGGCGACGGTGATGATGGTCATCGGCTTGATCGCGTCGCTGTTCAACCCGGGTCGCTACGCGACCGAGGTGTGATACCGGCTATTGGGCTAGAACGGCGGATCGTCGGAATCCAGTGATGTCGGTGGTGGGGGCGGTTTCCAGTCGGGCGCGAGCTCTTCGGGTTCGAATGGCTCGTTGACCCACGTGCACCAGGGACTGGTGCTCGGTTCCTTGCCCTTGCTCAGAATGAGCATCTTGCGTGACTGGTTGCGCCACTTGCGGAAATCGATTTCTTGTCGACATGCCCGATTGACGCGCCGCTGCTCTGCATTGACTCCACAGGGGGCCGACAAGAAAAAAGTCATCCACAGGCGGCTCACGCCAGCTCGACCATCACCGGGGCGTGGTCGCTGGGTGCTTTGCCCTTGCGTTCCTCTCGCACGATCTCGGCGTGGGTGACACGCTGGGCCAGCGATGGCGAGCCGAGGATGAAGTCGATGCGCATGCCGCGGTTCTTCGGGAATCGCAGCTGGGTGTAATCCCAGTAGGTGAAGACGGCCGGACCGGGGGTGAAAGGCCTTACCAGATCACTGAATTGGCTATCGACAATCGCATTGAACGCCGCACGCTCGGGCGGGGTGACATGGGTGCTGTCTTGATAGAACTCCACGCTCCACACGTCTTCATCGGTCGGTGCGATGTTCCAGTCGCCGACCAACGCGATCTGCGCCGACGGAGCGTCGGTCAACCACTTGCCTGCCGCTTCATGCAGCGCCGCAAGCCATTCCAGCTTGTACTGATAATGCGGCGAGCCGACGAATCGACCGTTGGGCACATAGAGGCTCCACACCCGCACGCCGTTGCATGTCGCAGCCAGCGCGCGCGCCTCCGCCGCGGCTTCCACTTCCGGCTTGTCGCTCCACGTCGGCTGGCCGTCGAAGCCGATCTGGACGTCGTCCAGCCCGACACGCGACGCGATCGCCACGCCGTTCCACTGATTGAACCCGCAGTGCACCACGTCGTAGCCGGCCGCAAGGAAGGGCATCGTCGGGAACTGGTCGTCAGAACACTTGGTCTCCTGCATGGCCAGCACGTCGATATCGCCACGCTCCAGCCAGTCCACGACGCGGTCGACCCTGGCGCGGATGGAGTTGACGTTCCACGTGGCGAGCCGCATGGCTACAGGCTACGAGCATCGACGTAGCGCGACCGATGCTGAGTGCGCAAGCCCATCGACTCGTAAAGCGCGACGGCCGCGGCGTTGTCGATCAGAACCTGCACATACGCGCGCGTCGCACCACGCCCACGGCCCCACGCAACCAGTGCCGCACACAGCGTTCGGGCGTGCCCGCGGCGGCGTTGGTCCTCGGCCACTCGCACGGCCGAGATACCCACCCATCGACTGCCGTCGGGCGCATCCGTCACCGCCGCACGTCCTACTGCCGCACCGGAAATCGACGCGAACACCACCTCGCCGTCGACGACGGCCGTCAGCACGTCGACTGGAACGTCACGCTCATACAGTCGCAGCCACCGCTCATCGGGCTCCGGCATTAGCGTCACTGCCGAATCTGGTTCGCCCGCCAGCAGATCGCCGACCATCACCACCGTTTCGAGGTGCGGTTGGAAACCGTCAGGGAGGCGCAACAGCCGATCCGGAACCGATAGCCACGGCGTCAAGCCACGCGATCCGTACCACTCGACGATCGAGGGCAGTGCCGCAAGGTCGGCCTCGACACCAAGCGGCACAGCCGAATTGCCGCGATGCGTATACCCACCGGCAGCCCGCAGCAGCCACCCGTCGAGCCACTGATGCTCGACGCCTGGCCACGCCATCGCGGCGGCCTGCTCCGTCGCCCGGATCTGGGACGTCCGCACCGGTGCTGCCGCAAGGGCTTTGATCGCGACGACATCGGCTGCGGCGATCTGGACCACGTCACCGCGTTTGGTGCGCACCCGTAGCG
>DATFCF010000963.1:0-2240 GCA_035253445.1 Mycobacterium sp. | reverse complement strand
GGGTAGCGGCAAGGCCGGTGCTGCCCGACGATCCGGACTATCAGCGGCTGTGGGAGATCGTCAACAAGAACAACGCCAATCGCTACTCGGGTTACCAGAAGAGAACGTCGCGGCCGATTCCTGTGGTCGAACTACGGGCTAGCGGCTGACGCTCTAGAACAGTTCCTTGGCCAGCAGTTCCAGCGTGACGGCGCGGTCCGGTGCGGCCGCCGGGTCGGTGCCGCGACGAGCCGATGCGACGGGATTGACCATCACCTCGTCCACGTCGAACTCCTCGGCAAGGGCGCGCACCTGCTCGGCAGCCTCGGTGGCCGACCCGACAACCGCGCGCTGCAGGCCGGACTCGACCACCCTCTGCGCTTGCGGGCTGAGGTCGGTCTGTTCGGCGTCCTCGACTAGGTCGAGTGCGCCGAGCGGCTGACCGGTCCGCAGCCGCGCCATCATCTGCAGGTTCGGCAGCATCAAAGCCATTGCCTCGTCACGTGTTTCGGCGACGACCGCGTTGACGGTCAAGAACGTCACAGGCTCGGGCGCCAGGTCGCTTGGCCTGAACTCGGAGCGATAGGTCGCCAGTGCCTCTGCGGTGCCCTGACCGGAGAAGTGGTGGGCGAAGACGTACGGCAAGCCCTTGGCCGCCGCCAGATGCGCCGAGTACATCGACGAGCCGAGCAGCCACAGCTGCGGTTCCGTGGCCGCGGAGGGAGTTGCCTTGAGGATGTAGTTCTCGCGCATCAGGTCGCGCGGCAGCGGCACCCGCACGCCTCGGGCGCTCATCAGCGCGACGACGTCGTCCAGATACTGCGGGAACGCCTCGATATCGCGGTCATCACGGCCGGCCGCACCGCGCAGCGCCAACGAGGTCACCGGGTCGGAACCGGGCGCGCGGCCGATGCCCAGGTCGATCCGCCCGGGATGTGCGGCCTCCAACAGCGCGAACTGCTCGGCGACGGCCAGCGGTGCATGGTTGGGCAGCATCACGCCACCGGAACCCAGCCGCAACTGCGTCGTCTGCGCGGCGAGATGGGCGATGATCACCGGCGGGCTGGTCGCCGCGACGGCAGGCATGTTGTGGTGCTCGGCGATCCAGTAGCGGGTGTAGCCCAGGCGGTCGGCCGTCTGCGCCAGGTGCGTCGTCGCCGTCAGCGCATCTGACGTCGACTGATCGGTGCGCACGGGGACAAGGTCGAGTACGGAAAGACGCATTTCATCCTCAACGCTGCACTATCCCGATGGCTTCCCGCCGAGTGGGGTGGATTACGCAGCGCACGCATGACGTCCAGGCAGGTGGACCCCCACATGGGCGTCCGTGCGGACATGGGTCGAGAACGTATTGCGGGTCGGCCGGCAGTCGGGTGCGGTGCGCGACGATCTACCGGCGGCACTGCAGTACGGCGTGGTCTTCGGGATCCTTCAGGTCTTCGACCGGTGGACCGCCGAGCGCTACCAGGACTTCACGCCCGCCCGATCTCCGCGCGCTGGCCGAGGCACAGTTCGCGACCATTCGGCGAGTACTGAAGCCCTAACGGATGTCGGCGGCCCGGCGAAAGATGTCGTCGAGCATCTGCGGAGTGAGCTTGCCGGTGAACGTGTTCTGTTGGCTCGGGTGGTAACAACCGATCAGCGTCACCTCGCCGCGTGAGGTGCCCAGCGTTGCCGTCGCACCGTGGCCGAATTGCGGTGCGGGCGAACCGATCGTGCCGCCGGCGGAACGGATCATCTGCAGTGCGGCACGCCACGCGAATGCGCCAAGTGCGATGATCACCCTCACCTCGGAACCCGTCAGCTGCCACTCGGCGTCCAGCCACGGCGCACACGTCGCGCGCTCGGCCGGTGTCGGCGCATTCCCCGGCGGAGCGCAGCGAACCGCCGCCACGACCCGAGTGTCGTTGAGCGCCAGCCCATCAGCAGCATCGACGCACACGGCTTGATTCGCCAGCCCGGTGCGGTGCATCGCGGCGAACAGGAAGTCGCCGGATCGGTCACCGGTGAACACTCGTCCGGTGCGGTTGCCACCGTGCGCGGCGGGCGCCAGTCCAACGACCATCACCTGCGGCCGCTGCGCCCCCCAGCCTGGAATGGGTCGGCCCCAGTACGGCTCGTTGGCGAACGACTTCCGCTTGACGATGGCCACCTCTTCGCGCCACTGGACGAGCCGGGGGCATGCGCGGCACATCGACACCTCGGCGTCGAGTTCGTCGATGGTCTTCACTGCCGCTGCCATCGCCTCGACCTGGGCGGCC
>DATFCF010000962.1:0-3000 GCA_035253445.1 Mycobacterium sp. | reverse complement strand
GACCGCCGACGCCGCCGACGTGCACAGGAAGGCACACGTGGGCCCTGACCCCGACACGATCCCGGCCAGCGCGCCGGCATCCGTACCGGCACGCAGCGTGCGTCGCAACCCCGGGTCCAGGCTCACCGCGGCGGCCTGAAGGTCGTTACCCAGCAGCGGGGCCAGCTCGGTCGGATCGCCCGACGCCAGCGCGGCCAGCACCGGCTCGGGATCGTCCAGCCGCGGCGGCTGGACCCGGCCCGAGCCAGCCGTCTCGCGCAGCCTGTCGATCTCTGCGAACACCGCAGGCGTGGAAAGCCCGCCCGTGGCGAACGCGAGGACCCAGTGAAACGTGTTGCGAGCCAGCACCGTGGCCAGCTCCTCGCCGCGGCCCGTGCCGAGCGCGGTGCCGCCATGCAAGGCGAATGGGACGTCGCTGCCGAGCTGGGCGGCCAGCGCGTGCAGGTCGCGGCGTGGCACACCGAGCTCCCACAGCGTGTTCATCGCCACCAGCACCGCTGCCGCGTCGGCGCTGCCGCCCGCCATTCCCCCGGCCACCGGGATGGATTTCTCGATGGAGATCGCGACGTCGGGTGCCCGCCCGACGTGTTCGGCCATCAACTCGGCCGCCTGCCAGGCCAGGTTGCGTTCGTCGGTGGGCAGCGACTCGACGCCCTCGCCCGACATTTCCAACGACATCACGTCGGCGTTGCGCACGGTGATCTCGTCCAACAGCGAAACGGCATGGAAGACGGTGGTCAGCTCGTGGTAGCCGTCGTCGCGGCGGTCGCCGACGCCAAGGTAGAGATTGACTTTGCCTGGGACCCGCACGGTGACCGAACCGGTGGGAATCCACTCGGATGCGGTGCTTCCGTCGGAGGCGGACACGGCACGACACTATCTCTCACCACATGAACGCCGCTCACGAACTCTAGTCTGGATAGGTGCTTTCGCCCGGCGATCGGTTTGCGGGCTACGTCATCGAAGCCGCGCTCGGCCACGGCGGGTACGCGACGGTGTACCGAGCCCACCATGCGGCTGGGGCCGACCGCGCGATCGCGCTGAAAGTGCTCGACGAGCAGCACCGGCACCAGGCCCAAGTGGCCCGTCTTCGCCGAGAATTCGAGTTCGCTCATCAGCTCGACCACCCACACATCGTCCGGGTGTACGAGCGGGGCCCGGGCTGGCTGTCGATGGCACTTCTGTCCGGAGGGACCATCGTAAACCTGTCTACGGTGCCACAGCGACTTACCGCGCTCACGCAGATCGCCGATGCACTCGACTACGTACACAATCGCGGCATCGTGCACTGCGATGTCAAACCCTCCAATATTCTTGTCCAGCAGCACCTTTCCGAAAACGAGGCAGTACTAATCGACTTCGGCGTTGCCGTTTCGATCACGGACGATATCGGCTATCGCGCCACCCACGTCGAGGCGTCGCTGCCGTATTCGGCGCCGGAGCTACTAACCGGACACGCGCCTTCCGACGCCACCGATGAATACGCGCTGGCATGTACCGCGGTCGAATTGATCACAGGCACACCTCCGTTCACAGCAAGCACCCAGTTCGGCTTGATCACCGCTCACCTGAACAGCGCTCCACCGCGTCGATCACGCGAGATCGATTGGCTGCCACGCGTTTTCGACTCGATACTGGCAAAAGCCATGGCGAAGAACCCCGAGCATCGCTATCAGTCCTGCCGAGAATTCATGTCACTCATTACGCGCGCATTGCGGTAACTCACGTCAAATCGCTTTGTAACTCAACGTCGGAGGCGTTCAACATCACGCTCGACACCAGCTACGCACCGCAGTCACCGCTGATGTGCATGCGCTCGTCGTCGGTTGGTACGCGAGTGCGCGGCCGAGTACTGCAGACGGCCAGCGAGCGCGTCGGCTTCACGGGCAACTACCCGGTGATCGACGAGACGCCGTTGACGGACGAATCCCTCGAGAAGGACAAAGACGCCAAGGACTAGCGGGTCAAAGCGCGCTGACGTCGGACTGCTGCCGCTGCGACAGCTGTGCCCTGGTCCTCGGCTCGTCCCACTCCCCTGAGCGCTGCAGCAGCCGGACGAAGTCCGCGACGCTCAGGGTCTCACCCCGTCGAGACGGATCGATGCTGGCAGCGAGCAGTCGGCGCGCCGACTCGTTGCCCGACCCGGCCCACTCCGCGAAGGCGTTGCGCGAGGTCTTGCGCCGCTGCGCGAAGGCCACGTCGATCAGGCTGAACACCTGCTGACGGAAGTCAGGGTCGGTGGGCCAGGGCGACGCCTCGTAACGGTCGAGGCGAACCAGCCCCGAGTACACCCGCGGGATCGGCCAGAACACCGTCGGCGACACCATGCCGTAGCGGCGGACGTTGCCGTAGAACCGGACCTTGACGCTGGGCACGCCGTAATCCTTGCCGCCCGGTTCGGCCGCGAGGCGCTCGGCGACCTCGGCCTGCACCATCACCATCACCGTCCGGATCGACGGGAACTCGGCGAGCAGATGCAACAGCGCCGGGACGGCCACGTTGTACGGCAGGTTGGCGACCAGCGCGGTCGGCTCCTCCGCCAGTTCGGGCGGCGTCAGAGCCAAGATGTCCTGGTTGAGCACGGTCAGCCGGTTGATCTCGCTGTGAGAATGCTCGGCGATGGTGGTGGGCAGCTGCTTTGCCAGCACCGGATCGATCTCCACGGCGGTGACCCGCGAACCCCGGTCGAGCAGGGCCAACGTCAGGGAGCCGAGCCCGGGACCGACCTCGAGCACATGGTCATGGCGATTGACCCCGGAGGCCGAAACAATGCGTCGCACCGTGTTTGCGTCGTGGACGAAATTCTGGCCGAAAGCCTTGCGCGGCCTGAAGTCAATCTCTTTCGCCAGATGTCGTATCTCGGTCCGCCCGAGTAGTCGAATAGTCAGCGCGCCCCAATCCTCCCGCTACAAGTCGGCCACGCACCCCAACCCTGTCGCGCCCGAGTGACCTCAGCAATCGCGATCTGCTCTTCCCGTGTTGCCAGATCTGCTCTCGGAG
>DATFCF010000961.1:0-12557 GCA_035253445.1 Mycobacterium sp. | reverse complement strand
GAGTTCCTGGCGCGGATCAACGACGGCTGCACGCACTGCCCCGTGCGGTCGATGTGCCCCGCCCAGGCCGCCTGCGGCGGTCGGCCATGACGCCGCGGTACAGTCCGGCCGAACTCGCCGACGCGCTAGGACTCTTCGCGCCCACCGATGAACAGGCAGCGGTTATCGCCGCGCCACCCGGACCGCTGGTGGTCATCGCCGGGGCCGGTGCGGGCAAGACCGAAACGATGGCGGCGCGGGTGGTGTGGCTGGTTGCCAACGGATACGCCCGGCCCGGTGAGGTGCTCGGGCTGACCTTCACACGCAAGGCGGCGGGGCAGTTGTTGCGTCGGGTCCGCACCCGGCTGGCCCGTCTTGCCGGCGCGGGTATCGCGGACGTGGCAGACGACCCGGCCACCGTCAGCACTTACCATGCGTTCGCGGGCAACCTGCTGCGCGAACACGGCCTGTTGCTACCGGTCGAGCCGGATACCCGGCTGATGTCCGAAACCGAGCTGTGGCAGTTGGCGTTTCGGGTGGTCTGTGCGCATCCGGAGCATCTTGATACCGACAAGACGCCCGCCACCGTCACCGCGATGGTGCTGCGGCTGGCCGGGCAGCTGGCCGAGCACCTCGTCGACACCGATCAGTTGCGTGACACCCACGTCGAACTGGAGCGGCTGGTGCACGCACTGCCCGCAGGGCCGTATCAGCGTGACCGGGGGCCGAGCCAATGGCTGCTGCGGATGTTGGGCACCCAGACCGAACGCACCGAGCTCGTCCCGCTGATCGACGCGCTGCACACCCGTATGCGCGACGACAAGGTGATGGACTTCGGCATGCAGATGGCCTACGCCGCCAACCTGGCGTCGACCTTTCCCGAAGTCGGTGAGGCGCTACGCAACCGGTATCGGGTGGTGCTCCTCGACGAGTACCAGGACACCGGGCACGCGCAGCGGGTCGCATTGTCGTCGTTGTTCGGTGGCGGGGTCGACGACAACCTGGCCTTGACCGCGGTGGGCGATCCGATTCAGTCGATCTACGGCTGGCGGGGCGCGTCAGCCACCAACCTGCCGCGGTTCGCGACCGACTTCCCGCGCTCGGATGGCACCCCCGCACCGACGCTGGAGCTGCGCACCAGCTGGCGCAATCCGCCCAGCGCACTGTATGTGGCCAACGCGGTGTCGGCCGAGGCGCGACGCCGCTCTGTCGCCGTGCGCGAGCTGCGACCCCGGCCAGGCGCCGAGCCGGGTACCATTCGGTGCGCACTGCTCAGTGATGTGGCGGCCGAACGTGATTGGGTAGCAGACCATTTGGCGCGTCTCTACCACGAATCCCCTGCGGCGGTGCCGACGGCCGCGGTGCTGGTGCGCCGCAACGCCGACGCCGCACCGATGGCCGATGCTCTTACGGCGCGCGGCGTGCCCGTCGAGGTGGTCGGCTTGGCTGGACTCTTGGCTGTGCCGGAGGTGGCCGACGTGGTCGCCACGTTGCGGCTCGTCGCCGATCCCACGGCGGGGGCCGCCGCGATGCGTGTGCTCACGGGACCGCGATGGCGGTTGGCCGGCCGCGACATCTCCGCGCTGTGGCGGCGCGCGGTCGAACTCGACGACGCTGACCGGTCGGCGCACGGTTCGGTGACCGAGCAGATCGTGGCGCTGGCCGCGCCCGACGCCGACGCCGCGTGCCTGGCCGACGCGATCTGCGATCCCGGACCGGAGACGGCATACTCGCCGCTCGGTTACGGAAGGATCGTGGCGCTGGGCCGCGAACTGACCGCGCTGCGAGCCCATTTGGGCCACCCCCTGCCGGAGCTGGTCGCCGAGGTGCGGCGGGTGCTCGGGGTGGACATCGAGAGCAGGGCGGCTCGGCCATACCGCGCGGGCTGGTCGGGCACCGAGCATCTCGACGCCTTCGACGATGTGGTTGCCGGTTTCGCCGCCAGGCCCGGCGCGACCATGCCCGAACTGCTGGCATTCCTCGACGCCGCCAAGCAGGTGGAGAACGGCCTTGCCCCCGCCGAGGTGTCCGTCGCGCACGATCGCGTGCAAATCCTCACCGTGCACGCCGCCAAGGGGCTCGAATGGCAGGTGGTGGCGGTGCCACACCTCAGTGGTCGCGTGTTCCCGTCCACCGCATCGACACGAACCTGGCTCACCGACGCGGGCGACCTGCCGCCGCTGCTGCGTGGTGACCGGGCCACCGTCTCAGAGCACGGCGTGCCGGTGCTCGACACCTCCGATGTCAGCGATCGAAAAAAGCTGTCGGACAAGATCTCCGATCACAAACGCCGCCTCGAACAGCGCCGCATCGACGAAGAGCGCCGGCTGCTGTACGTGGCGATCACCCGCGCCGAGGACACCCTGTTGCTGTCCGGGCATCACTGGGGCGCGTCCGAGACCAAGCCCCGCGGTCCATCGGAGTTCCTCTGCGAACTCAAGGACATCATCGAGCAGTCCGAAGACAACACAGCCGAGGGCGAACCCTGCGGCGTCGTCGAGCAGTGGGCGCCGACCCCAGCCGACGGCGAACAAAACCCGTTGCGGGACAAGGCAATCGAGGCGATGTGGCCCGTCGACCCGGCCGGGCACCGCCGTGGTGAGGTCGACGCCGGTGCGGCGCTGGTGACGCTGGCGATGACGGGTGAACTCGCTGGCGATATCGCAGACGTCGACGGGTGGGCTGCCGACGTCGACGCCCTGCTCGCCGAACGCGACCGCGCTGCCGAGCGGCCCACTCCGCCACTGCCGGCCCAGATGTCGGTCAGTACCCTGGTCGAACTCGGTCGCGACCCCGACGCGGTCACACAGCGGTTGCGGCGACGGCTACCGACTCGCCCGGATCCACATGCGTTGCTGGGCACTGCATTCCACGATTGGGTGCAGCGGTTCTATCACGCCGAGCGCCTGTTCGACCTCGACGACCTGCCCGGCGCGGTCGACCGCGACTCGGGCGACCCCGAGCAGCTGGCCGAGCTGCAGGCGGCGTTCGCGGTGTCGCGATGGGCAGCGCGCACCCCCATCGAGGTGGAGGTGCCGTTCGACATGGTCATCGGCGGGCATGTGGTGCGGGGACGCATCGATGCGGTGTTCGCCGACGACGACGGCGGCGCCACGGTGGTGGACTGGAAGACGGGCGAGGCCCCGGACACGCCGGAGGCCAAGCGGCATGCGGCGATTCAGCTCGCGGTGTACCGGCTGGCGTGGGCGGCGCTACAGGGCTGCCCGGTGTCGTCGGTGCGCGCGGCGTTCCACTATGTGCGCAGCGGGCGGACGATCACCCCCGACTCGCTGCCCGATGCCGACGATTTGGCCGCACTGCTCGACGCGGCTTAGGAGCTGCGGAAAATCTTGAGCGCCGTCGCGATCATCGGAATCTGCAGCGGCAGCCGAGCGATCGCGCCCACGCGCATCGGCCACGGCTTGGCAGGATCCTTGCACCACAGCCGCACCATGTTGACGTTGGCAGGGAAGACCGCGACGAACAGGGCCGCGGCCGCCAGCGCACCCACGCGTCGGGTCCGCGGCGCGAGCAGCAACGCGCCGCTGGCCAGTTCCGCGACTCCGGAAGCATAGGTATACGACCGCGCGCTGCCGGGCAGCTCGGCGGGCACGATCGCATCGAACGGCTTGGGTGCCATGAAATGCAGCGTGCCGATGCCCAGCAGGAGCGCGCCGAGCCGGTAAGCCGGCGTCGGGCTGGCGATCTGCTGCAGTTCAGGTGGGGGAGAGGTCATGATTACAGTGTGCTGGTGCGGCAGCCCTATTTGGTGACGAACGCTCGTGGTTAAAGGACGTTTGCGGCGTCGGCTCCGCAGGTTCGAAGAGTCGCTGGCTGATCGACCGGTCCACGCCCTGACCGACACGGTGCAGATCCCCACCGCGCTGGTCAGTCCGGCCCGCCGTATCACCACGCGAGTCATCTACGCCCTGGCCGCGCTGTTCGCGGCCGTCGTGATCGTCTACTTGGACCGGCACGGCTACCGCGATGTGGAGAGCAGTCCGAACCCCGACGACCCGCTGTCGTTCCTGGATTGCTTCTATTACGCGACGGTGTCGCTGTCGACCACCGGCTACGGCGACATCACACCGGTCACGCCGAGCGCCCGCCTGGTCAACGTTCTCGTCATCACGCCGCTGCGGATCGCGTTCCTGATCGTGCTCATCGGCACCACGGTGGAGACACTCACGACACAGTCGCGGCAGGTCTACCAAATCCAGCGATGGAGGAACAGAGTGCGCAACCACATCGTCATCGTCGGCTACGGCACCAAGGGCAGGACCGCGGCCGCCGCGATGATCGGCGACGAGGTGGCGCCCGCGGACATCGTTGTCGTCGACGAGGACCCGGTCGCGCTGGAGCGCGCCAAGAGTGCCGGCCTGGTCACCGTGCGCGGCAGCGCGACCGACTCCGAAGTGCTGCGACTGGCCAGTGCCCAGCACGCCAAGGCGATCATCGTCGCGGCCAACCGTGATGACGCCGCGGTGCTGATCACCCTTACCGCCCGCGAGCTGGCGCCCAAGGCCAAGATCATCGCCGCGGTCCGGGAGGCCGAGAACCAGCACCTGCTCGAACAGGCCGGCGCGGACTCGACGGTGGTCACCTCCGAGACCTCGGGCCGTCTGCTCGGCATCGCGGTGCAGACGCCCAGCGTCGTGGAGATGATGGAAGACCTTCTGACTCCCGCCGCCGGGTTCGCGATCGCCGAACGCGAGGTCAGCCCCAAGGAGGCCGGAGGTTCGCCGCGGCATTTGTCCGACATCGTGCTCGGCGTTGTCCGCAACGGGAAGTTGGTGCGGGTCGACGAGGCCGAGGTTGACGCGCTCGAACTCGGCGACCGGCTGCTCTATGTCCGCAGCGCGGACGCCGAACGATGACGTTCCAGCTGCGCAATGTGCCGCTGCTGTCCCGCGTCGGCGCCGATCGCGCGGACACGCTGCGCACCGACGTCGACGCCGCCGTGGCCGGGTGGGCCGATGCGCTGCTGCTGCGGGTGGATCGTCGCAACCAGGTGCTGATATCCGGCGGCCAGGTGGTCCTCGGGCAGGCCGCCAAGCTCGGTGACGGGCCGCCGGAAAACGCGGTCTTCCTCGGCCGCATCGCCGACGGCAGGCACGTGTGGGCGGTCCGCGGGGCGCTGGAGGGACCGGAGGACACCCACGCCGAAACGGAGGTGCTCGATCTGCGCCGGGCCGGCCAGATCTTCGACGATGTCAGCGCCCAACTCGTGTCGACGGCCACCGCACTGCTCAATTGGCATGACAGCGCGCGGTTCAGCGCCCTGGACGGCTCGGCCACGAAGCCGATCAAGGGCGGCTGGTCGCGGATCAACCCGGTCAGCGGCTACGAGGAGTTCCCCCGGATCGACCCGGCGGTGATCTGCCTGGTCCACGACGGGCACGACCGCGCGGTGCTGGCCCGTCAGACGATGTGGCCGGAGCGGCTGTTCTCGCTGCTGGCCGGTTTCGTGGAGGCGGGGGAGTCGTTCGAGTCGTGCGTCGTGCGTGAGATCGCCGAGGAGATCGGGCTGGCGGTCACCGACGTGCACTATCTCGGCAGCCAGCCGTGGCCGTTTCCGCGCTCGCTGATGGTCGGCTTCCACGCCATCGGAGACCCGGAGCAGGAGTTCTCGTTCAACGACGGCGAGATCGCCGAGGCCGGCTGGTTCACCCGCGCCGAGATCCGCGAAGCCCTCGCGGCCGGCGACTGGAGCAGTGACTTGCTGTCGCGGCTGCTGCTGCCCGGATCGATATCGATCGCCAGGGAGATCATCGAGTCCTGGGCGGCGCTCGATTAACTCGATTACGAGGCCAGTTTGGCCTTGACCTGAGCCCCGCTCGGGTTCGTCAGTGTCGAACCGTCGGCGAATTTCAGTGTCGGCACCGTCTGATTGCCGCCGTTGACCGAGGCCACGAACTCCGCCGCTGCGGGTTCGGCTTCGATGTCGACCTCGGTGAACGGAATGCCTTCCGACTTCAAAACCTTCTTCAGGCGGAAGCAATAGCCACACCACGACGTGGTGTACATGGTCAGTCCAGCGCTCATAAGGCGTTCAAAGTAACGGATGCCGCCAACATGCCTGCCCCCAAGCCCCGGTTTTGTCGGCCCGCGCTGACATGATGGAGCGCATGTCGGTTGAGGTCTCCACCTCGTCGCGCGAGCGGCTCATCGCAGACCTCGACGAGGAGCAGCGCGAGGCTGTCCTGGCGGCCCGCGGCCCGGTGTGCGTGCTGGCCGGCGCTGGCACCGGCAAGACCCGCACGATCACCCGCCGCATCGCGCATCTGGTGGCGGCCGGTCACGTCGCTCCCGGGCAGGTGCTGGCGGTGACGTTCACGCAGCGGGCCGCGGGCGAAATGCGAAGTAGGCTGCGCGCGCTCGACAACGGGGTTGGCGCCGGAGCAGTACAGGCGATGACGTTCCACGCCGCGGCCCGCCGACAGTTGCACTATTTCTGGCCGCGCGTCGTCGGCGCTACCGGATGGCAACTCCTCGACACCAAGTTCGCGGTGGTGGCTCAAGCCGCGAACCGCGCGCACATGTCGACCAGCACCGACGACGTGCGCGACCTCGCCGGTGAAATCGAATGGGCCAAGTCATCTTTGATCAGCCCTGAGGAATACGCCACAGCCGTCGCCGCGGCAGGGCGCGACATCCCGTTCGATGCGGGCAAGATCGCCACGGTCTACGCCGGGTACGAGACGCTCAAGGCCCGCAACGACGGAATGGCGCTGCTCGATTTCGACGACCTGCTGCTGCACACCGCGGCCGCAATCGAAAACGACGCCGCGGTCGCGCAGGAGTTCCGCGATCGGTACCGCTGTTTCGTCGTCGACGAATATCAGGACGTCACACCGCTGCAGCAGCGCGTGCTCGACGCCTGGCTGGGGGAGCGCGACGATCTGACGGTCGTCGGTGACGCCAACCAGACCATCTACTCGTTCACCGGCGCCACCCCCCGCTACCTGTTGGACTTCTCGCGACGGTTCCCCGAAGCCGCAGTGGTGCGGCTGGAGCGTGACTACCGGTCCACCCCGCAGGTGGTCTCGCTGGCCAACCGCGTCATCGCCGCTGCGCGCGGCCGGATGGCAGGCAGCAAGCTGCACCTGGTCGGTCAGCGTGACCCGGGTCCGACGCCGACGTTCACCGAACACACCGACGAGGTCGCCGAGGCCGCCGCGGTGGCCAAGAGCATCAAGCGCCTCGTCGAATCCGGTACCGCGGCATCCGAAATCGCGGTGCTGTACCGCATCAACGCCCAGTCCGAGGTCTACGAGGAAGCGCTCACCGAGGCCGGCGTGCCGTTCCAGGTGCGCGGCGGCGAAGGCTTCTTCAGCCGTCAGGAGATCCGCCAGTCACTCGTGGCGTTGCAGCGAGCGGCCGAACGTGACATGGATGGCGAACTGCCAGAGATCGTGCGCGCCGTCCTCGAACCGCTCGGGCTCACCGCCGAGCCACCGCCGGGCACGAAAGCCCGGGAGCGATGGGAGGCGCTGACCGCGCTCGCCGAGCTGGTCGACGAAGAAGTCGCGATTCGCCCATCGCTGGATCTGCCTGCGCTGATCACCGAACTGCGGCACCGGGCCGACGCGCGCCACCCTCCCGTCGTGCAGGGCGTCACGCTGGCGTCGCTGCATGCCGCCAAGGGCCTCGAGTGGGACGCGGTGTTTCTGGTCGGGCTGGCCGACGGCACGCTGCCGATCTCGCATGCATTGACGCACGGCCCGGACAGTGAGCCCGTCGAAGAGGAACGCCGGTTGCTCTACGTCGGGATCACTAGGGCGCGAACACATTTGGCGCTCAGCTGGGCTCTGGCCCGCGCGCCGGGCGGTCGGCAGAGCCGTCGGCCGTCACGGTTCCTCAACGGCGTCGCGCCGCAGTCGTCGTCCGACAGCACGCCGAGCCGGCCGCGACGTCCGCGGGGCGCCACCCCTCGTTGTCGCGTCTGCAACGGCGCGCTCACCACTCCGGCCGCAATCATGTTGCGCCGCTGCGAAAGCTGCCCTTCGGATATCGATGACGAACTGCTGGCGCAGCTCAAGGACTGGCGACTGCGCACCTCCAAGGAGATGAGCGTGCCGGCCTACGTGGTGTTCACCGACAACACGTTGATCGCGATCGCCGAAACGCTGCCCACCGACGACGCCTCGCTCGTCGCGATCCCCGGCATCGGTGCGCGCAAGCTCGAGCAGTACGGCCCCGACGTACTGGCATTGGTCAAAGGCCGCCAAATGTCGTAAAAATCATGCCAAACCCGCAGGTCAGAAAATCGCTTGTGTGCTAGGGCTGTTAGGCTTTAGCCTCAAGACACACCACGAGTCGAGAGGAGGGTGCCCTGATCATGTTGAACAAATACGCATTCACCGGCGTAGGCGTCGCTGGCATGCCGCGGCCCCTCCAGGGCACCGCTGCCTCCGCGCATCCGGCATTTCTGGCGCACGCCGCTGCACCCGCGGCCGCCATTACGCCGCAGCGTAAGCGCCGTACCGCCGCCGCGACTGGACAGTCCGTGGATCGGGGCACCACCTAGGTAGAGCCCACGACAAGCCGAAAAGGCCACGGACCCGCAGTCACCGGATCCGTGGCCGTAGTTGTTTTCGGACACCGAAGACCTGGTCACAGATCCACCAGAGATCCAACGACCAGGAAGCTGAGGATGTAGTCATGTCTACTGCGATGAGCGCTTGCGCGGAGAGCAACGCTTCAGAGACATGCCGTGAAAGAACGATGCTGTCGGTGCCGTGTCATGTGGGTGAACCCGACCTGTGGTTCGCCGAGAATCCCGTCGAACTCGAACGCGCCAAGGCGCTGTGCGCGGATTGCCCGATCCGCCGTGAGTGCCTGGCCGCCGCACTGGAACGCCAAGAGCCGTGGGGCGTCTGGGGCGGCGAGATTCTCGAACGCGGCACGGTCATTGCGCGCAAGCGTCCGCGGGGACGTCCGCGCAAGAACACCGAGGAGAGCCCGGCAGCCGCATAAGCGCTGCCGGGTTTTCCCGCGCTCGCCGTGACTAGGCTGCTTCTTCGGCGAAGCCTGGAATCAGTTCTGTGGCAAGGGCTTTAGCCGGAATGCGGGCGTCGAGCTGACAGGCGATCGCCACGTTGGACGCGATGACGCGTAACGGAATCGCCAGCTTCGCGGGCACATCCATCTGTCGCGCGGCCCTAATCTGGCCTGCGGCACGGTCGGGCTTCATGTTCATGGCGGTGATCCGCTGCAGCCATTTGCGCGTGTAGTGGAACACCTCGCCTTCGAGCGGCTCCACATACTGGCGCATCATCTCGTCCATCTCGCGCTTGGACACCTGCTCACCCTTCTGGATGAACCCGATCTTCTGCATGGTGGCCAGCAGGTTTTCGTAATCGTCGTTGAGCGCATATCGGGTCGACAGGCCGATTTCGACGGGGATTCCGCCCGGCATCGGGGCGACCGCGCCGAAGTCGATCACGCCCATCTTGTCGTCGGGCAGCAGCATGAAGTTGCCCGGATGCGCGTCCCCGTGCATCATTTCGAGCCGCCGTGGCGCGTCATACGTCAGCTCGAACAGCCGGGCGCCCATCAGGTCTCGCTGTTCCTGGGTGCCGTCGCGAATGATCTGGGACAACGGGATGCCCTCGATCCATTCCTGAATCACCACTTTGGGCGCGCTCGCCACGATGTGCGGGACGACGAAATGCGGATGGCCCTCATAGGCTTTGGCGAAGGCGCGCTGATTGTCGGCCTCCAGCCGGTAGTCGAGCTCCATCTCGGTGCGTTCGATCAGCTCGTCGACGACGCCCTGCACATCGGCGCCCGGCGAGAGCTGTTTGACCACACTGACCATGCGCTGCATGGTCTTCAGGTCGGCGCGCAGCGCCTCATCGGCCCCCGGGTACTGGATCTTGACGGCGACCTCGCGGCCGTCCGACCACACCGCCTTGTGCACCTGGCCGATGCTGGCCGACGCGACCGGCGTGTCGTCGAACACGCTGAACCGTTCCCGCCATTTGGTGCCCAACTGGGCGTCGAGCACCCGGTGCACCTTGGCTGCCGGCATCGGCGGGGCTTCCCGCTGCAACTTGGTGAGCGCCTCCCGGTACGGCTTGCCGTACTGATCGGGGATCGCGGCTTCCATGACCGACAAGGCCTGGCCGACCTTCATCGCGCCGCCCTTGAGCTCGCCGAGCACGGTGAACAACTGCTGGGCCGCCTTGTCCATCAACTCGGCGTTGACCTCGTCCTTCGACTTCCCGGTCAGCCGTTTGCCGAGGCCGAGCGCCGCCCGGCCGGCCATGCCGACGGGCAGGCTCGCCAGCTTGGCGTTGCGCGCGGCGCGGCCCCGCTTGATGTCACTCACCAGACCATCATCCATGACGGCGCCGCGTGCACTGGCACCTCGGATGCCGTGCCCACCGGCGGGCCATGATCGAGCCGGTGTTGACGTCGAACTCCAGCGTGGTGTTCAACGTCGGGGGAGGTGCGGGTGACCGGCCCACGTCGTCGCCCGCGCGCACCGCGCGAATGACCCGGTCGACCTGGTTGAGCGCCAGCGCCGCGGTCGCGAGCACGGTAGCCCGGTCGGCGCTGCCGACGGTGTCGCGTAGCTGGGCCGCGACCGCAGGCCATGCTGCGTCCCGGTCGCTGCGGTGTAGGTCGGCGCAGTCGAGGCAACTCGTCACGCCCGGGATCACCAGCGGGCCGACCAGGCCTGCGCCGTCACGCATTCGCACCATCAGGTGAGGCACCCGCGCGATGTGCAACTCGCGCACCACCCGCGGATCGGCCACCAGGAAATCGCTCAACACCACGAGGTCTGTTGTCTGCGGCGGGGCCGCTTTGGTGAGGCTCGACTGCGTGACGCGAGCGCCCGAACAGCGCAGAGCGCTGGCAAGTACGTCCGACAACGGACCGCGGCCGTGAATGCGGATGGACGCAGAGCGGGTGCGCCTTCGGGCGACGGTCGTCACGACCCCCGAGTCCACAAGCGAGGCAACGAGTTCGGAGGTGTCGACGCCAAAGCGTGAGTTCAGCTGAGCCAGCGTCGCGCCGGACTGCATGGTCCGCAACAGCTCGGCCAGGCCGGCGGCGTTGAGTCCGGACGGGGGATGCACCAGCACCGCACGGCGTGGATCCCAACCCACCTGAACGGCACCGTCGGGACGCAGCAGCACGGGCGTCGACGGGTTGAGCGTGAACTGCAGAGAGTGGCCGGCGCGAAGAGCGTGTGACCTGGGCATGGACCGACTCTGCCACGCACAGCCCGACGGCCGAGGAGGTTATCCACAGGGCCGGCGGCTACTCCTTGGAGTCGTCGTCGCGCTTTTCCAGGTCGGCGAGCGCCTCGTCGATGCCGCTGGTGTCGCCGCCGATCATCCGGTCGATGAAGCCCGCGGGTTCGTCGAGATCCTCCGAGCTCGGCAGCAGATCCGGGTGTTGCCATACCGCGTCGCGGGCGTCGGCTCCGACGGCCTGGGTCAGGCGCTCCCACAACACCGCGGCCTCGCGCAGCTTTCGGGGACGCAATTCGAGCCCGACGAGGGTCGCGAAGGTCTGCTCGGCGGGACCGCCGGTGGCGCGCCGCCTGCGCAGCGTCTCGCTCAGCGCTGCGGAGCCGGGGATGCGTTCACCCAGCGCGTCGGCGACGACGGTCTGCACCCAGCCCTCGATCAGGGCCAGCAGCGTTTCCAGGCGTTCCAGCGCCGCGGTCTGCTCCGGCGTGGCCTTCGGCTCGAAGATGCCCTGGTTGAGCAGCTGCTCCATCTGCGACGGATCGGTCAGCGACGCCGGGTTGAACCCGGCGGCCAATTCTTCGATGCCGCTCATGTCGACCTTCATGCCCTTGGCGAACGCCTCGACCGCGTTGAGGAGCTGGCTCGCGAGCCACGGAACGTGACTGAACAGCCGGTGATGCGCGGCCTCGCGTGCCGCCAGGAAGGTCATGATCTCGCTGCGCGGCTGCTCGAGCCCTTCGGCCAGCGCCTCCACGGCCTCGGGCATCAGTGCGGCGACTCCCTTCGGGCCGAGTGGGAGCCCAATGTCGGTGGAGGTCAACACTTCTCGCGACAGCTTGCCCAGCGCCTGACCCAGCTGCGAGCCGAACGCCATGCCACCCATTTGCGACATCATCGACAGCAGCGGCCCGGCCATGCTCTTGGCCTCCTCGGGCAGCGCCGACGCCCATACCGTCGAAATCTGTTCGGCCACCGGATCGCACAACCGCTTCCACGTTTCCAGCGTGTTGTCGATCCAATCGTTGGGAGTCCACGCCACCGCTTTGGTGGTGCCGGCCGGCAGCGCGGTTGCCCCGTCCAGCCACGTCTCGGCCAGGTGCACGGCGTCGGAGATCGCGGCGCTCGTCTTCTCGGGGACTGGCGCGACGAAACCGATCGCGCTCGACGCCAGCTGCCGGGCCAGGTCGTAGTTCACCGGACCGGACTGCTTGCCGCCGGCCATCACGTTGCCGGCGCCGCTGAACATCTCCCCGAGCCGGGTGAAGATCTGGCCAAGGTCGGACATGTCGAAGCCGGCCCCGAACGGATCTGCCCCCGAATTACCCGCGCCGGACCCCGAATCGGGGTCCTTTTTGCGCTTGTCGCGCT
>DATFCF010000960.1:0-3340 GCA_035253445.1 Mycobacterium sp. | reverse complement strand
CTGTCGTTCTGTCCGGGTATGAGCAACGTGGTGATCTCGAACCAGACGTCGGTTTCGTGTCGCAAATAGCTCAGGGTGTCGAGCACATCGGTCAGATGCCCGACGCAGACCCGGTGATAGAAGTCTTGCGTGAACGCCTTGAGGTCGACGTTCGCGGCGTCGATGTGACGGTAGAACTCGGCGCGCGGCGCGGCGCACATGTAGCCCGCGGTCACCGAAATCGCCTTGATGCCGCGCTCGCGGCAGGCGTCCGCGACGTCGGCGGCGTACTCCCAGAAGATCGTCGGATCGTTGTAGGTGAATGCCACACTGCGACAATCCATTTCGTCTGCAACCCGGGCTAAGTCATCGGGCGTCGCCCGGTTGGCGAGCGTGTCGATCTCACGCGACTTGGAGATGTCCCAGTTCTGACAGAACTTGCACGCCAGATTGCAGCCGGCGGTGCCGAACGACAACACCGCCGAGCCGGGCAGAAAGTGGTTGAGCGGCTTCTTCTCAACGGGATCGACGCAAAACCCGCTCGACCGCCCGTAGCTGGTGAGCACGATCTGGTCGTCGACGCGGGCACGGACGAAGCACAGGCCGCGCTGGCCCTCGTGCAGTTTGCAGGCCCGCGGGCAGACGTCGCACTGGATCCGGCCGTTGTCGAGGCGGTGCCAGTGCTTGGTGGTGACGGTGAATCGGTCGAAGGTCATGGCACCCTCCGACCGCAAGGCTACGCCGGATAAAGGCTGGTCAGCACCGTGTCGTGGAGCCATCCGTTGGTTGCAACGGCGCTGCCGCCGTGCGGCCCCGCCTCGCCGTCGAGGCTGCTGAAAATGCCGCCCGCTTCCCGCACCAGAATGTCGAGCGGGGCCAGGTCCCATAGCGACACCTCGGGTTCGGCCGCGATATCGACCGCGCCCTCCGCGACCAGGCAATAGGACCAGAAATCGCCAAATCCACGCACCCGCCAGACGGTGTCGGTGAGGTCGATCAAGCAGTCCCGAAGCCCCAGCTTCGCCCAGCCATCGAGGCTGGACAGTGACAGGCTCGCCGCGGCCACGTCGGCGACCGACGACACCGCTATCCGCCGTGGTTCACCACCCGCGACGGACGCGAACGCTCCGGACCCCTCGCCGGCCCACCAACGCCGCTGCAGGGCCGGCGCGCTGACCGCCCCGACGATCGGGACGCCGTCGTGCAGCAACGCGATCAGCGTCGCCCACACCGGTACCCCCCTCACGAAGTTCTTCGTGCCGTCGATCGGATCGATCACCCATTGCCGGCCCTCGAAAACCGCTGTGCCGCCGTACTCTTCGCCGAGCACCAGGTCATCGGGCCTGCGCTGCGCAAGTATCTTGCGCAGCGCGTCTTCGACCGATTGGTCGGCATCGGTTACTGGTGTCAGGTCCGGTTTGGTGTCCACACGCAAGTCCATCGCGCCAAAGCGAGGCATTGTCAGTGAATCCGCCGCGTCGGCCAATTCCAGGGCCAGCTTCAGGTCGTCCGCCTCAGCCGTCATGTCTCGACTCCCGCTCGTTCCGGTCCTGGCTCGTGCCTCGCTGCGATCCTCACTCGCGCTCGTCTCAGCCGTCATGTCTCGACTCCCGCTCGTTCCGGTCCTCGCTCGTGCCTCGCTGCGATCCTCACTCGCGCTCGTCTTCGGTCGTCATGTGTGCCGTCCTACCATGGCCGTGTGGAATTCGTCTTCGTGCTTGTGCTGCTCGGTGCGTTGGCGCTGCTGGCAGCGCCCTGGATCATGCGACGCCGCAGCGTCGGCGGCGACTGGCAGCAAGGCACGATGCTGGTCACCGGCGTCAGCCCCCGCCCCGACGACCTCGTCGGCGAGCAGTTTGTGACCATCACCGGTGTGATCAACGGACCGACTGTCAATGAGCACGTCATCTACCAACGCATGGCGGTCGACGTCGACCAGTGGCCGACGATGAGCCAGCTGATACCGGTCGTCTACTCACCCAAGAATCCAGACAACTGGAGATTCGCACCGCAGGAGACACCACCGCCCCCTCCCGGCCCCGTCGAGTATTGAGTCGATCGCCGAAACAGAATTCCGGGTCGCAAATTATGCGAATTGACACCCGTCGCTTCTGTTTCGACACCCTGACAATTGGTGCGCCCAAGCTCAGCCGTGGCCGATCCGCAGTAGCTCGGCGACGCTGGTCACCTTCACCCGCGGGCGGCCGTGCGGCGCACCCGCTGACCGCTCGTACTCGTCGATCAGCTTCCAATGGTCGTCGGTCACGACTTTCGGTTGCCGCTCCAGCAGCCACTCGACCAGCGCCTGCGAGCGATCCTCGCCGACGTCTGCTAGCGAGGCGCGTGAAAGGTCCGCGATCAGGGTGTCGACCGTCTCCTGTGAATCCTTTTTATTGCTGCCGATCACGCCGGTGGGACCGCGTTTGATCCAGCCGACGACGTACTCGTTGCGGCGGCCGTCGATCCGGCCGCAGGTGTGCGGGATGGTTCCGGTCTTGTCGTCGAACGGCAAGCCCGGCGTCGGCACGCCGCGATAGCCGACGGCACGCACCACCAGCTGGGCGGGCAGCTCGTCGCGCTCGCCGGTGTCCTTGGCGACGATGCGCCCGTTGTCGTCGACCAGCTCGTTGCGCCCCAAGACGATCGATTCGACCCGACCGTCGCCCTTGATCTCGATCGGCGATGTCCGGAACCGGAACACGATGCGGCGCTTGGCCCCTCGCGGTTCGCGTTCGGAGTAGCCGCGCAACACCTTGATGTTGTTGCGGACCGTCTTGCCCGCGGCCTCCAGGTCCTCGTCGGAGATCTCGGCGAAATCAGCGGGGTCGACGATCACGTCGACGTCTCCGAGGCCCTCGAGGTTGCCGAGCTCGCGCAGCTCGAGCGTGGTGAACGGAGCCTGCAGGGGCCCGCGTCTGCCGACGATGAGCACCTCCTCGACGCCACGGTCGTGCAGGGACTCCAACGCGTGATCGGCGATGTCGGTCGAGGCCAGCACGTCGGGGTCTGTGACGAGGATCCGCGCGACGTCCAAGGCGACGTTGCCGTTGCCCACCACGACGGCGCGACCACTTGAGATGTCCGGCGCCATCTCCTCGAAATGGGGGTGCGCGTTGTACCAGCCCACGAAGTCCACGGCGGCGACGCTGCCGGGCAGATCCTCGCCGGGAATGCCCAGCGACCGGTCGGACTGCGCGCCGACGGCGTAGACCACCGCGTCGTAGCGGTCGGCCAGCTCGGAGGTCTGCACATGGTCGCCGACCGCGATGTTGCCGAAGAACCGGAACCGTGGATCGAGTGCCGTCTTCTCGAACTGGGAGCTGATCGACTTGATCTTCGGATGGTCCGGGGCGATACCGGA
>DATFCF010000959.1:0-5829 GCA_035253445.1 Mycobacterium sp. | reverse complement strand
ACGGTAATCGCGCGAGCGTGCATTGTGACCACGCTCGCGGGTTGTCCAGGGACTAGCCGGCGTAGCCGAGGTAGGACGCGTCGGTTCAGCGCCAACGGGCGGGCAGCGTGCGCGTCAGGGACGGCGAAGCAGGCCATCGGTCCAGATGTTTGCAAGGTTGCGGGCGCTTTCGTCGATCGACACCTGCTTGATGACGCCGTCGCTTAGTACGAAGCGTTGGAAGGCGTAGAACTCGGTCATGCTGCCCATCAATTCCGCGGCGACATCGACGTCGACGTCGAGGCGGATCCGGCCGACCTCCAGACCTCGGCGCAGCGAATGCGCGATGCGTGAATAGAACGCGCGCCGTGAGGCGGCCCAGACGTCGGCCACCGCTGGGTCGGTCTGACCGAGTTCAACCAGTATGGCGAACAACGGTCGATGCGCCTCGTAGAACTTGAAGTAGAGCTGGGTGGATTGAAGCACCGACAACATCGGATCGTTCTCGTCCCACGGCACCCGTACGAAATCGAATGCCTCCGAGGTGAGTTGGTGCATTAGCACCAGCATCAACTCACGGCGATCCTTGAAATACCGATAGAACGCGCCCGCTGAGAGTCCGGCAGCGTTGGTGATGTCGCGGATGGTGACTCTGGTGTATCCGCGTTCGGCGAACAGTGTGGTCGCCGCTGTGAGTAGACGTTCTCGCGTGTCGCGACCCTTTGCTGTCGACGGCATGCCGACGGACGCGCCAGGGGTTGCGACGGTCTCATCATCGCCCCTCACGCGGCTCAGGGTAATCAGACTGCACTGCCGGACGTCGAGTTTCACCAGGGGTTGGTGATTGTCATGGTGCGTCGACCGCCTCGCGCATCATGACCTCGAGACTGCCAGCCGTGCCGGACGTTGGCCGCCGGTCCATAGCGTCACCTGACCCGCGTCCGACTTCGCGTCCTCGCCGAGCTGCGGTGGCCCGGCCACCAACGCGGAGGTGGGGAACAAGTCTTGGGTAGAAATCAGCAGTTCCAGCTGCTCCCCGGCGTGCCACGTCATGGCGAGCGGCCAGATGGGCACGTCGATGGATACGATTTCGCCCGGCGCCAATGGGTGGGTGATCTCGTGCCGATGCACCGGTACGAGTTCGGTGGAGGCGTCGGTATCCAGTTCGCGATGGGAGGTCCGCAGCTGACCTTTGGCGCCCGGAAGCGGAACCCCCATGGGCAGATACGCCATCAACGGCTCACCAGCAGCGTCGAGTTTGCGGACGAAGACGTAGACGTCCACGTCGCTTGCACCCTGGGCGCTGAGGTAGAGATGCACCGCCATGGACCCTGCCAGCTCGACGTCCTCGTCAAAGGCCGTACGGAAGGCGACCAAGCCATGAGCGGCATCGATGGTCACGCTGTGCTCAGAGTGGGGAAGCTGCGCCGACAGCGCATCGCCCGCGGCATCTAGGTAAAAAATCTGCTCGGTCGCGCGGGCCAGAGGCCATTCGCCTTCTGGACGGCATTCGACATCGGTGCCCCCGGGATCCAGGACTGTCAAGCGCACCCTGGGCGTACGCGGCCAATGGTTGTCGGCACCTTTGACGATGTGATCGAAGAAACGCAACAAGTCGTCTTCGTGTGCGTATTGGTCCGGCCATTCCAGCGAGTTGTGCACCCGAAGCCAGGACTTGGTCGGGTCGAGTCGTGAGAAGGCGTCGAAGGTGCCGCGCACGTGCAGTGGATTGGTCCAGCTCGCCACGACGTAGGCGGGCACGTCGATGGCTTCGATATCGGCGATCTTGGACCGCCAGTAATCGTCGAGGACAGGGTGCTTCTCGGTCATCGCGACGGCATCCTCGACCTGTTGGCGACCAAAGTTGTTGGCCACCAACGTTTCGACGAAGATCTGCTCGGGAATGCCGCCGCGGCAAGTGAGGTCACGGTAAACGTCGGTAAAACCCTCCCACGGGGCGATGGCCACCAGGTGCGGTGGGCGCAGGGCCGCGATGCGCCATTGCATGGCGGCCAGCCAGGAGTTGCCCGCCATGGCGACCGCTCCGGTGCACCAGGACTGAGCGGCGATCCACTCCACGACGTCGTAGCCGTCCTGGGCTTCCTGGGGGCTGAAGAACTGCCCGTGACCTTGCGACTCGAACGCGCCGCGGGGGTCGACGTTGACGATCGCATATCCGTGTGCGCACCAGAAGGCCGGATCGGGGCCTTCGAACTTCTCCAAACCAGAAGTGGCGTCCTCAGCCACGCCGGCGCGCAGAGGGAACATGTCGTAGGACCAGAATCCGCCCTGCTTTCCGTACGGGCTCCATACCAAGATGGCCGGGACGGCCTCCCCGCCGGTAGGGGCGTAGACGTCGGCGTAGACGGTCGTGCCATCGGTCAGGGTCAGCGCGACGTCGCGGTCCAACGCGATGTCGCACGATAGTGGGCGACCGTTGACGGAGAAGGTCGTACCGGCTGCCAGGACGGAGCGCCCCGGAGAGAATCCGCGCCAATTGGCTTGCGCAGTCTCAGGTGGTAAGGCGGGCCGATAGATGACCTCATCATGTCGCGACATCGCGAGACCTCCAGTTTGGTGCTGCATTGCGGCCTGGACGCTTCCTGCACCGGGGCACTCGCTGGCGCATCGCCAGGCCTGACCCCGGCGCCGTCGGCACTCGGCCACGGTGTGACACCAGACTGTTCAGCAGAAGGCCCCTCATGGCTATCCACTTGACGCAACAGTGTCCGCGGCGCGCGGTGTCGTATGGGCGACTTGGGGCTGAACGCACCTATGACTTGGCAGCGGCGCCCGGCGACGCTGCGCGAAGGAGGGGGTACGGACCGAGCAGCTACTTGTGCGCTTTGCGGATAGTGCCGTCTGAGTGGATGGCGCCGGCGTCGGCGGTGTACACACACTGGCCGCAGTCTTGGCAGGAAGCGAGCAGGCAAGTGACGACCTTTGACTTCGGTACCCCCGGGAGTTCGACCATCACGATGCGACGCCGGCATCGGTGAAGGTTCGCGACATCTACGCGCAGATGGCGAGTCGTGTCCGGTAGTTCACAGCGATCTGCAGGTGGCTTCGCCTACATCGCTCGCTACCACAATGTCCCTGCCGCGCTTGATGATTCGCAGCGTTCTCCCGGTTGGAGGGCGTCATCATCCCGGGCAGCGGATTGAATCTGGCCCACGGGCACACCCAATGTCGGCGGCGTGCCTGCCGAACTCGCCGGCGGACTCAAACGTCCCGGCAGCAGGACATCACATATCGAATCGAACGGAGTTCTGAGTGAACGCATTTGACGGTGACATCTACCGGCCATCGGACGGCGGGTATGAACAAGCTCGCTGTGCCGCCGTGTGGAACGGAATCAAGCCCAACCGAATGCCCGCGGTCATCCTCATCGCGGCAAGCAGGGAAGACGTCGTGCGCGCCATTGTGTTAGCCCGCGATGAAGGGCTGACGATCGGCATTCGCTCGGGGGGCCACAGTTGGGTCGGCAACGCCGTGCGGGATGGCGGGATGCTGCTGGATCTCTCACGGCTCAAGGCAATCGAGGTCGACCCCGCGACGAGGACGGCGACCGTAGAGCCTGGCGTGCACGTCGACGAACTGATTGCTGCGCTATCAGTGCACGGTCTGTACTTCCCGACCGGGCACTGCCCCAGCGTGGGCATCGCAGGATTCATTCTTGGCGGCGGTGCGGGATTCAACTCGTATGCGGTCGGGCCGGCGGCGTATAGCTTGCGCGCCATCGACGTCGTGACCGCCAGCGGCGAGGTGCTGCACGCTACCGAGGACGCGCACGCCGACATCCTCTGGGCCGCGCGTGGAAGCGGGCCGGGGTTCTTCGCGGCGGCCACGCGCCTGTACCTCGATCTGAGACCGATGCCAGGAGTCATCGCATCGGCGATGCAGATCTATCCGCTCTCGTCCTACGACGAGCTGATCCCGTGGTTCCTTGCGACCAACCGATCTCTGATGGAGTCCGGTTGTGGTGCGCTACTCGTCGCCTCGGGGAACCCATTGTCCGGTCGCGAAGAGACGGTCTTGACGCTGATTTCCTATGTGTTCGCCGACGACCTGGAGCACGCCCAATCGTTGTTGGCCCCGCTGGAAACTGCCCCCGGTCTGAACTCGGCGCTGGTGCGTCAAGAGCCACGGCCGTCATCCATGACAGAGATTCTGGGTTTGTTCGATCTGCTCTACCCGGAGGGATACCGCTACCTTTCCGACAACGTATGGATCACCGACGTGGGCGACCAGAACCTGTGGCCAGAGGCCAGGGCGATCATCGATTCGTTGCCGACCGCTCGGTCCAGCCTCTGGCTGATCCCCGGTTTTCGGCAAACGCATACCAACGCTGCTTTCAGTCTGACCGCGGAACTGTCGCTTCAGGTCTACGGGGCTTACGAGGACAGCGCGCAGGACGAGCAGATGCTGGCATGGCACAACGCGAGCATGAACCGCATCGATTCGTACTCGCTGGGGGGCGGTTACGTCGGTGATTCGAATCTGTTTCACCATCCGATGGCTGTGCTGGACCCCAGCAGCGCCGCGCGCTTGGAAAAATTGCGGCGCACCTACGACCCCGAGGGCAGGTTCTTCAGCTACCCGAGCGAGCTTCCGCTCGCGCGGCCTACGAGGTGTAGCCGGACGATCAGTCCAGTCGCAGCGTCATGGAGGGAAGGACGCCGAAGCGACGGCGGTACTCTGCGCTGAACCGCCCAAGGTGGGCGAAGCCGCCCTCGTGGGCGATCGCCGAGACGGTGATTCCGGTTGCGGGGTCGGCTTCCAGTAGTCGACCGTGTACGCGGTCGAGACGGGCGTCGCGCTGCAACTGCGAGGGAGTCACCCCGTACACGCGGCGGAACCCACTTTGGAGCGTGCGCACGCTGAGACCAACGAGGGCTGCCACCTGCGCCACGGACAGATCGTCCCGATCGGATTGAAGGAGGTCGGCTGCTTCGCAGAGAGCCCCTCGGGTGGCTGAATCCTCGGGTTGCAGCAGATAGCGGGTATGCGTGCTGGGCTGCGAGATCATCAACGTCGTCAGCAGGGAGTTCTGCAGGCCGGCCGCCAAACCGCTTCGCATGGCGTGCTCGGTGTGACGTCCGACGGTACGGCTGGCCATTCTCATCAACTCGCCCATCGGTGCGGCTTCGGATGGGTTGGCGACGATCGGGGAGAAGGCGAACCGCCCCTCCCAGGGACGGCCAGTCAGCGACGCGAACTGACGTGCCAGCACGCGGCGCGGGATCTTCAAGGACAAGAAGGCCGTGTCGTTGAAGTGCATGCGCAGGGAGCTAGTGGGAGAGGCCACGAACATCTGATCCGCTGCGACACGTGCTTCGCCGAATGATCCTGACACCGAGACGGTGCCGTCCAACAGCACGAAAACCGTGTAGTAATCGGTTGGCTCGTCGGCGGTGATGACGGGATCGCTGCCGCGGAAGTCGACGCCCAGCAATGTGGAGCCCGCAAGTTTGGCCGCCGAGACTTGCATGTGGAACGTGCGGTGACGGCCTAGCCGAATGCTGTTGGGCGACATTAACTTACTGCTCACGTGCTGGGCCACGGCAACCCGAGACGTCTCGACCACACGGTGAGGGTGCAGCGCCGCGAGTTCAGTAAGCGTGCCGCACGGGCGGTATCGACCGACGCTCGGCCCGAGCCTGGGACGGGTAGTCCCCACCATCGAATCGACCATGAGGAGATCACCTACCTTCCTGCTTGGATCAGCATCGATCTGCGGGTGGAACACGTCGGGGGATCGGCCGTGCGGGGTTCATGGCAGCACCGCCGCTGCCCAGTCGGCCGCCCTGAATCAATGTCGCACACTCGCGCGCGTGGTCGATGACGATT
>DATFCF010000958.1:0-2037 GCA_035253445.1 Mycobacterium sp. | reverse complement strand
TGGCCACCTGGGTTCAGGTCACACCGCGCAGCGCTCGAGCTGTCCTGCGCCGACGCGCGAGCGATCCCGGGACCACGATCTCAGAATGCCCTACTAGTAGGGCTGACTTCTAGCCTCCCAGCAGGAGTACTGGATGGCGTGCCGACCCGCCCCAGCCAGAACGACCCCAAGCGTGTGGTCGCTTGGCAACGGCGGCGACGGCAAGTGGGGACGCGTATTCAAGCCCTACGGATTGATCGCGGCCTGACACAGGAGCAGCTGGCGCAGCTGTCGGGGGTGTCGCGCAACGTGTTGATGGACGTGGAGCACGGCCGCCGCGGCATCCTGCATGAGCGGCTATTCGACATCGCCAAGGCGCTCGGCGTCTCTGCAGCCGACCTCCTCGACGGCATACGGTAGGGCGAATCAAGACCTAGACGCCGACTTGGCGACGGCTGCGTTCGGCGATGACCGCGGGGCATGCCGTGCAGAAGTGTGCAATACGGCCGCGTCGGTAATTCGAGTTGTTTCAACCTCGTACGGCACGTCGATCGTGCGTTCGGCACTGGGCTCGACACGATGGCTCCCCGCAAAGCTGCCGCTGCGATCGCGTGCCCTACTAGTAGTACTATGGGATAGCTGAGCAGGCTATGCCGTAGGAGAGTCAAGGTGGAAAAGCGGAGAAGCGGGACCGAGACGCGACAACGCACCGAGAAGCTGAACCTACGGCTATTACCGTCTGAGCAGCGAGCATTGCGAGTGTTGGCTGCCCAAGCGGGCCATCGCAGTGTTCAGGCCTGGATCCTCGACGCCATAGGGCCGCATCTGGAAAGTGTTCGCAACTAGCGCGGTGCTTGATCGCCAATGCGAGGAGCGTCAGAGTGAACAAGGCCAGTCGCAAGCAGAGGAATGCTCGACGACCTGTCGAGTCGCGTCAACGGACTCTGCGCACTCCTCCCAAGGTCGATGATCACAGTGGCGTTGCCGTCGCGGACGTTGAACTCAACCAGTTGCTCACCGAGCGAGGGTGGATTGAGTTCGATCGAGCGGACGGACTCACCACGTACGAGTGGCCACGCTCGGCCTCCGATGACAATTACGAAATCACCTACCTGGTAATCGATTTGCGTGGCGACCCTGGCGCCGGGCCTCCATATCGTGTGTCCGTCGTAAACGGTGATCGATTGATGTACGAAGTCGAATCGGCACTAGTAGCCGACATAGAGATGATCGAAGTCCGTCGGTGTGCCGGATGCACGCCTTGCCCGCGCGAAGCGGCACGTTAGCGGCCCACCAGCTGCTTCTGGAGGTGTCCTGTGAAACGTAAGACGGTAACGGTCGCGCCGGCCGCCATCCAAGCCGCGGCCAGAAAGAACACCAAGGCATCTGCACGGCTCGAAGGCCGCGAGGTACCTGCTGACTACGTTCGCTCGCCAGCCGTCGAACGGTACATCGCCGCGTCGGGAACTAGTGACCCTCTTGTACCGCGTCGCGAAACCGACCGGACACAACCACAAAGCGGAATGACCCCATCCGGCACCGGCGAAGCGGCAGACGATCTGCTGTCCTTTCTCAAGACGGAGATATGGCCGCTACTCGATGACCGTTCACCGATCACCAAAGCCGAACGTGAGCAGATGCTCGACGACCCGACAACAGATTGAGACGACGGTCATCGAGTCAACCGCGGAGGCAGCCAGCCCAGGCGACAGGCGAAAGGGAATCCGACAGTGAATTACTGGAACTACCGTGTCCTGCAGTCGTTCGACCAGACCGAATACTTCATCGCTGAGGTCTACTACGACGGCGACGACCCTCAGGGGTGGGTGGATAGCGGGCTCGACTTCCAGCGCTGGGATGACTACGACGACCTCAAGGGCTCCGTGGAAATGATCCAGAAGGCGTTCGACACGCCCCTTCTAAGGGTGGTCGAAGGTGACCGTTTGGTCGAGGTCTCTTCAACCTGACGCCAGTGGCCGCTATCGCGCCTCCGCGCCGAAAGGGATGGCCTGTAGATGAGCGAAAACCACGACATTCCCGCGCTCACCGACGCGGAGC
>DATFCF010000957.1:0-3766 GCA_035253445.1 Mycobacterium sp. | reverse complement strand
TGTTCGCATTCGCCCTCGCCGTGGTCACGTGGAAGCGAACCGGTGACGGTGCTCGTGCATTCAAGACGTTGCGAGATTCTCTGGGCGGGGCGATTCTGCTCGGCCTGGAACTGCTCGTCGCCGCCGACATCGTCAAGACCGTCACCTCCACACCGTCGCTGACCGATGCGGCCGTGCTCGGAATGATCGTGCTCATCCGGACGGTGCTGAGTATCACCATCGAGATCGAGGTCGACGGGGTTGCGCCATGGAGGAGGGCGCTGACGACCGGCCCTGCGGTGCTTGCACGGGCGGCGCGCGAATCCGCGCTAGGCGGCAACCAGGCGGGGTCGTAGGCGCTCTGGCGTGATCTCCGCGCCCGCGACGAGATCGTCGATCAACTCGCCGGCATAGCTGACCAGTCCGGCGGCGTCGATCGCGTGCGGCGCCGGCCGGTCGTCGTGGGTGATACGCGCTGCCGCACGGCGCAGCACGGTGAGCGCACCGGTGACATTGCCGCGCTGGACGTGGGTGATTCCGACAGCGAGTTGTGCCAGGCCCTGCCACAGCATCCGCTCATCGTCCGGGGCGTTCTTCCAGGCGGATTCGAGTACCTCGTGCGCGTTGAACGCCAGGCCCCGGTCCAGCAGGTCCTGGGCATAGGCGAGGGTTTCGGCCGGCGGCAGCACCAAGTCATCCGGGATCCGCGGAACGCCCTCACTACCCTGGGGAAGGGGCCGGCCAAGCGCGTCACGCGGGCGGGCGTTTCGGGGCCGTCCCGATTCGTCGCGTCCACGCTCGGTCATCTATCCATCATGACTCGCGAATCAGATCCGCGGCCCTCTCGCCGATCAGCACGCTCGGCGCGTGCGTGTGCCCGCGGATGATCGTCGGCATCACCGACGCATCGGCGACCCGCAGGCCGTCGACGCCGCGAACACGCAGTTGTGGGTCGACGACGCTGGCTTCGTCGCTGCCCATCCGGCAGGTGCCGACAGGGTGATAGAGCGTGTGCGACAACGTGTTCAGCGCTTTCTCGAAGGTTTCGTCGTCCAGGCTGGTCGCCCCGCTCGGGCGGGCGATCCCCGTGACCAAGCCGCGAAACGCTGCTGATTGGACGATCTTTGCGCACATCCGCAGGCCCGACATCAGCGCGGCGCGGTCCTCACCCGCATCGTCGGTGAGATACCGCGGATCGATGATCGGCTTGTCCTTCGGATCGGACGAACGCAATGTGATGGTGCCTCTGCTGCGGGGCTTGAGCAGGATCGGTCCAATGCCGACGGCGTGGCCCGCGTAGGGGTCGCCGATCCCCTCGTCGAAAAAGGGCGCGGTCGCGAGGATCAGCTCAAGATCAGGCAGGTCGAGGTCCGGACGGCTCTTCACGAAGCCGTATGCCTCCCCCACGTTGGACGTGAGCATGCCTCGCCGTCGCACCAGGTAGTTGATCAGCTGCAGCGGCTTCTCCGCGGCGAACAAGGTGTCACTCGGGACGTCGAAGCCCATGGGCACCACCAGGTGGTCGAGCAGGTTCGTACCGACATCGGGGGCGTCGTGCACCACGTCGATGCGGTGCTCGGCGAGCTGATCACGATCCCCGATGCCGGAGAGCATCAACAACTGCGGGCTGTTGATCGCGCCGCCACACAGCACCACTTCCCGTCGGGCCCTCACCACCCGACGGGCGCCGAGCTGTTCGAATTCCACACCGACCGCGCGCTTTCCCTCGAAGACCACCCGGGTGGCGGTGGCCTGAGTGTGAAGCGTCAGATTCCGCCGGCGCAGCGCCGGTTTGAGGTACGCGTCGGCGGTGCTCCACCGCGCTCCCCTACGTTGAGTGACTCGGGTTTCGCAGAACCCAACCGGTGCATCGATGCACTCCTGCGCGGCGGTCAGCCAGAGCGCTGTCGAACTTCTTGGGCTGCGCTGCGCAGAGATGACCAGCGGGCCGTTTTCGATCCTGGCGTAGTACTTTTCGACGTGCGCGTAGTCCCACTGCTCGCCGGCGTGCTCGGCCCATTCGTCGTAGTCGGCGGCGAAGCCACGGACCCACATCATCGCGTTCATCGACGATGAACCGCCAAGCACTTTGCCTCGCGGCCAATAGATTTCGCGTCCGTCGAGTTCTTTTTGCGGCTCGGTCAGGTAGTCCCAGTCCATTTCGGTTCGGAATAGCTTGGAGAAGCCCGCGGGAATGTGGACGAACTTGTCCTTGTCCCGCGGCCCTGCCTCGAGCACCACGACGTCGACGGCCGGGTCCGCGCTGAGTCGATTGGCCACCACAGAACCGGCCGAGCCTGTTCCCACGACGATGTAGTCGGCGTCCATCTGCCGGAGTCTAAGAGCCCGACAGGTGTTGCACGGTCAATTCACCCAGGCCCAGGCGGTGATCAGGGGCGGATGAGTGCGTTGACTCTGCGGCTAGGGCGCGATAGTACGAGTGGCCCCCGCCCTGTACGCAGAGTCAACGCAGCCGGGCCAGCGGCCGATGCAGTCACGCCAGCAAGATTGCGTCCAGGGCTGTGCACACGGTCTCAGACTCAACCCTGCGTGCAGTCTTCACAAGTCCGGCCTAGTGGGTCAGTCGTTCGACCACTCGAATTCGTAGTAGATCCAGTTGGTGTCGGTGTAGTCAAGGTGAACGCCTTCGGCCTCGACCTGGAATGTCCCGACACCGCACTCACCTTTCTTCCAGATGAATCCGTCGGGCAGAACGATCTGTGCCTGATGCGGCTCGCCAGTAACCGGATTCGTCAACGTGTCACCCGTAGCGTGCCCGAGGCCTTCTGCCGTCATCGTTGCCTTGACGCCGGTGCCCTCGAAGGTGATCGGCGCCTTGGCCAGGCCGACCACTTCGTAAGTGGTGCCGAGAATTGCCCAGGGATCGCCGCCGAGTTGGCCCGTGTAAATCTGTGACAGGCACTCGATCTGTGCATCCGTCGTCTCGGGCGCGACGATGAACACCGCCTTGCCGTTGCCGTCGTGAATCGCGTGCGGCCAGTCGATGACCGCGATCGCCTTGACTCCGGCCAGGTCGACGTCACCGCATGATCCTTCGGCAATGTCGTTGCCCACCATCGCCTTGCAGCTGCCGTCCGATGAGCTGGGGTAGCCGGAAAAGTTGCATGTGCAACCCGGATTGCAATTGCAGAACTCATACCCACGGCCCTGGATGTGCCAGCGAGTGCGTTGTTCGGTCGTAGTCATGGCCGTGCCTTTCGATCAGACGAGATGGGTAACGAACGCCGGGTGCACCAACAGCGCAACACCCAGAACCAACAGCGCCAGCCCGGTCACGCGGGCGAGCTGTTCACCGAACGGGGCGGCCTTCTCCAGCAGGATCAGCACGGCCAATATCAGCATCCACACCAATTGCATTGCGCCGAAAGCAATTAGCAGAGCCATCAACATCCAGCAGCAGCCGACACAGAACACACCGTGACGAGTGCCTGCGACGATCGCTCCCGTCGGGCGGTCGAGGTGCTTGCCGTGCCGCAGGAAGAAGGACAGCGGCGATCGGCAATGCCGCAAGCACACCGACTTCAGCGGCGTCAGTTGATAGATGCCCGCGGCCACCGCCACTGCGCCTGCGACGCGTCCCGCCCAAGGACTGCCATTCATGAGTGGCTCGTTGAGGCGGCTCCAGGCGAAGAACGCGGGAATGCCCACGACGCTCCACAGTGCGATGTACCCACCGACGAAGAACACGGTTGGAGCCGCCTGCCCATTGGCCGCCGCCCGGCCGTAGAGCCGAACCACCGGCAGGACCGCCGGGAACATCATCGCC
>DATFCF010000956.1:0-3315 GCA_035253445.1 Mycobacterium sp. | reverse complement strand
TTGGCCAGATTCAACGCGATGCTCGACGTGGATCAGCCCGAATACGAAAAGAAGTACTTCGTCGGTATGCCCGCTCCGGCTGGTGCCATCGGCGCGATCGGGCCATTGGCCGCGAAGATGCAGTTCGGCGAGGGCTGGTGGACATCGGAACCGGCGGTGGTGATCTGGATGATCGGGGTGTCGCTGCTGGTGGTCAGCACCCTCCCGATGCGCAAGATCCACACGTTTTCGGTGTCGCCGAATATGGTCGCCCCGCTGCTGGCACTGCTGGCCATCGGCGTCGCGGCGGCAATCCTCTACGGGTACATCGTGATCCTGTTGATCATCCTGGCCTACGTCATCCACATCCCGTTCGCGATCCGCACCAGACGATTCCTGGCCGCGCATCCGGAGGTGTGGGACGACAAACCGCGACAGCAGCGTGCTGCGCGCCGGGCGATTCGCCGGGCCCAGCCACACCGGCGCTCCATGATGCGGCTCGGGTTGCGCAGGCCGGGCTCCTGACGTGACCGGATTCGACTCGGGCAAGTTTCAAGCCGAACGGCCCGCGCCCAAGCAGCAGCTCACATTGACCGCGCGGCTGAACACCTCGGCGCTGGACTCCCGACGCGGGGTGGTCCGATTGCATCCGGAAGCCATTGCAGCACTTGGCGTTCGAGAGTGGGATGCGATATCACTGACAGGCGGGCGGACTACCGCGGCGGTGGTCGGGATGGCGCCTGCGGGCACACCGGCGGGTACCGCCCTGCTTGACGACGTCACGCTGTCCAACGCCGGTCTGCGCGAGGACGCGACGGTGATCGTCGCCCCGGCGACGGTGCACGGCGCTCGGTCGGTGACGGTCGCGGGATCGAATCTGGCCACCCGATCGATCTCGTCGGCGACACTGCGTCAGGCTCTGCTGGGCAAGGTGATGACGGTCGGAGACACCGTCTCTCTGCTGCCGCGCGAGCTGGGGCCCGACATCCCGACCTCCCGCGCCACCTCGGCGCTGGCTTCGTCGGTCGGCATCACGTGGACGTCCGAACTTCTCACCGTCACCGGCACGGATCCGGCCGGACCCGTTAGCGTGCAACCGAATTCATCGGTCAGCTGGGGCATCCCCGGGACCGTTGCCCCTCAGACGACGACGGGCCAGGCGGTCGTCACTACCCCGTCGACGGCGCAGTCACCGTCACAGTCGACGATGTTCAGCATCGACGATCTCAAGGGCGCCCAGGCTCAGGCCGCCCGTCTCACCGAATGGCTCAAGCTCGCGCTCGACCAACCTGAGCTGCTCAAAACACTTGGCGCTACAGCCAATCTCGGCGTCCTGGTGTCCGGCCCGGCAGGTGTCGGCAAGGCGGCGCTGGTGCGGACGGTGTGTGCCGACCGGCGGCTGGTCGAACTCGACGGCCCGGAGGTGGGCGCGCTGCGCGCCGAGGACCGGCTCAAGAGCCTCGCTTCCGCGGTGGCGACGGTGCGCGACGGCGGTGGTGTGTTGCTGATCACCGACATCGACGCGCTGCTCCCGTCGACCGCGGACCCGGTCGCGACGCTGATCCTCACCGAACTGCGCACCGCGGTCGGCACCCCTGGCGTGGCGTTCGTCGCCACCTCCGCGGTACCCGACAGCATCGACCAGCGGCTACGGGCCCCAGACCTGTGCGACCGGGAACTGGGGTTGAGCCTGCCCGACGCCGCGATCCGCAAGCAGCTACTGGAGGTGCTGCTGCGCGATGTTCCCGCCAACGACCTCAACCTCGACGAAATCGCGCACCGCACACCGGGTTTCGTGATCGCAGACCTGTCCGCCTTGGTGCGCGAAGGGGCGCTGCGCGCTGCGGCACGTGCCAGCGCCGACGGCAAGCCGCCGGCCTTGACGCAGGACGACCTGACCGGCGCGTTGAGCGTCATCCGCCCCCTGTCGAGGTCGGCCTCCGAAGAGGTGTCGGTCGGCTCGGTGACACTCGACGACGTCGGCGACATGGTCGAGACCAAGCAGGCGCTCACCGAGGCGGTGTTGTGGCCGCTGCAGCATCCCGACACGTTCGAACGGCTCGGCGTCGAGCCACCCCGCGGTGTGCTGCTGTACGGCCCGCCCGGCTGCGGTAAGACGTTCGTGGTGCGAGCGCTGGCCAGCTCGGGACGGCTCTCGGTGCATGCGGTCAAGGGCGCCGAGCTGATGGACAAATGGGTCGGCGCCTCCGAAAAGGCTGTGCGTGAACTGTTCGGCCGCGCCCGCGACTCGGCGCCGTCACTGGTCTTCCTCGACGAGATCGATGCGCTGGCGCCCCGCCGCGGGCAGAGCTTCGACTCCGGTGTCACCGATCGGGTGGTGGCGTCGCTGCTGACCGAACTCGACGGGATCGAACCACTGCGCGACGTGGTGGTGGTCGGCGCGACGAACCGGCCCGACCTGATCGATCCTGCGCTGCTGCGACCGGGCCGGCTCGAGAAGCTGGTGTTCGTCGAACCTCCCGATGCCGATGCTCGGCGCGAAATCCTGCGAACGGCAGGGAAATCCATCCCGCTTGCCGACGACGTCGATCTCGACGCGCTGGCCGACGACCTCGACGGCTACAGCGCCGCCGACTGCGTGGCGCTGCTTCGTGAAGCCGCGCTGACAGCGATGAGGCGGTCCATCGACGCGGCCGACGTGACCGCCGCCGATGTCGCTAAGGCCCGCGAGAACGTGCGCCCGTCGCTGGATCCGGTTCAGGTCGAGTCGCTGCGCGCGTTTTCGGCCGGGCGCTGATCGGGCGCCGGAATTCCGAACGCCATTTCGACGGTCGTCCCATTCGCCGAGTGGGTCAGCTCGACGCGATCGCTCAGGGCGCGCATCAAGGGAATGCCGCGCCCGCGGAACGGATTGTCGCCGCCCGGCGGTTTCCAGGTGCCGAAATCGACTATCGCCAAAATGATTTCGCCGCCCCGGACCTGCGCCTTGACCCACATCGCGCCGGAGTCGACTCCGCGATAGGCGTGCTCGGCACTGTTCGTGCAGGCCTCGTTGCCGGCCAGCACGATATCGGCGACGAGTTCTTCCGGTGCCCCCGCTAGGTCCAACCACGCGGATAGCTGTGCCCGGATCGCACTGAGTCGATCCGGTGTTGCGGGCACTTCGATGTGAAGAGGAGAGGGCGGGCGACGGTGAATCACGATCGCCACGTCGTCGTCGTACCCTTCCGCAGGGGCGAGCTCGCGCAGCAGCGCGTCGGCAATCGTCTCAGCCGCCGACCCGAGCGTATTGGTCAACACTTCCGCGACGCGCTTGATGCCGGCGTCGATGGAGACATCTTTGCGCTCGACCAGGCCGTCGGTGAACAGCATCAG
>DATFCF010000955.1:0-4142 GCA_035253445.1 Mycobacterium sp. | reverse complement strand
CTGCGGGTAGCTCTGGCCCAGCGCCAGCAACGGGGCCAGCGCGGAGTCGAGCTCCTTTTCGGCGGCGCTGCGCTGCGCCACAGATTTGCCCGCCGTCGCCGAGGTCAGCGCCGCACGGGCATTGGTGGCGTGGTCGAGGATGCCCTTCTCGTGCGTGGCAAAGGTCTGCACGGTGTGCACGAGGCTCGGGATCAGCGACGCGCGGCGAGTCAGCTCCACGTCGATACCGGACAGCGCCTCGGCAACCCGAACGTCAGCCGACCGGATCTTGTTGTAGCCCAACACGAATCCGATCAGCACCAGCACCGCGAGCACCAGCACAACGATCAGCAGGAATCTCACCATGAGCCGCCTCCTCCTCCGCCGCCGCCGCTTCCGCCGCCGCCGCTGAAGCCGCCACTACTGCTGCTGCTGCCGGACGACGACGACTGCGACGCCGTGTAAGCGCCGATCGATGACGATAGCGCCGATTCGAAGCTGTCAAAACTCGTCCCGCCGCCCGAACTGCCGACGAATCCGGAGCTGGTGGCCGACGACGAGTTGTACCAATCCGGTTGCGGCGCAGGGCTACCCGTCGTGGTCTCGTACTTCTTGGCCCACTGCGCGGCCACGCCTGCGGCCACCGCGAACGGAACGTAGGCGGTGTAGAGATCCTTGCGGGCCGAGAAGTCGAAACGGGTCTCTGCCGAATCGGTGGCAAGCATGCGGTGGAATCCCCCCACCCGCGACCAGAGTTCGCGTCCGGCCGGTGTGCGTCTGCTGCCGACTCCGTCGGCCCACGATCGCACCGAGAACACGAAGAAGGCCGCGAACGGCAACGCGCACATGGTGACCGGGAAGCCCCAGCGGAAGAAGCCGAAAAACATCAGGATGAAGGAGATGGCGTTGACGGTGCGGACCCACAACTCCTTCTTGCGTTTGACCATCAAGCCGTTGTCGTAGGCCCATTTGTTCACGGCCACGGCCATGTCGGTCTTGGCCTTGTTGAGCTTCTGGCCGGACTTCACGGTGTGCTTGGCTTCGAACTCACTGCCCGGTTTCATCACCTTGAGCGCGGACCCGACCGCGACACTGACCGGGTCGACATCGGCCCACGCACCCGGTTCGCCTTTGGCGCGGATGTTCCACTGTTTCTCGCTGACCTGCCTCAGGTCGATCAGCCCGCGCTCGGCGAGGTAGAACAGCGTTGCGGTGAGCCCGTTCTTAGGAACCGATTCGGTCCGGATGTATTCGGCCTGCACCGGGCCGAGTCCCGGTGGGGGCGCGTATTGCAGCGGGAATCCTGGCGACGGTTCGACGGTGGTGCGGTACCACAGGAAGGCGCCGAGCCCGAACGCCACAGTGAGTCCGGCGATCCACAGCACACCGGTCAACGACTGGCCCAGGATGCGGTCCCAGGTGTAGGGCCACGGCAGGCTGACTTGCGACGGCGTCGGCACATCCACACCGACGCGCACCGTGACCGGGGTGCGGGGCGCGAGATTGAGCGCCCACAGCTGCACAGTGTTGCCATCGACGCTCAGGTCGCGGCAGTCCCGGCCCACGCCGTACCCGACGGAGCACTGCGCAAAAGTCACGTCACGCGGCAGGGTGATCGAGATGTCGGCCCGCTCGATCCTGTTGTTCCACGCCGGCGCGATCACGTTCCACAAGAACACCGACGGCGTCGCCGTGACCTGCCCGGTCGACTCGGCGAACTGCCTGTCGGCGCCGAGGGTGCCGCGGTCGAGAACACCGGGGATGCTGTAGCGCATCTCGAAGACGTGGGTACCAGGGGTGAGATACTCGTCGGGATCGCCGATCTTGGCGACGCGGAATCGCTCGCCCTGCTCCCACAGCATTTGATACGAGACGGCCCGGCCGTCGAGCAGTATCGAGGAGATTTCGGGCCGCTGCCGAAGCCGGGGGTCGTTCTGGTTGGCGACGTCCCAGTATCGGAAGATGCCGTGCCGTCCACCCGGGAACTCTGCGGTGATGGTCTCCACCGCATCGAGCTGCCCGTCGCCGCCAACGACGAAGTCTGCGCGGTAGTTGCTGAAGACCACGGGATCTGCGGCCTCGGAGGCCTCCGCCCCGCCGCGGAACACCAGCGGCCACAGCAGCCCAAAGGTTATGAGCGCCAACGGGATCAGCCACTTGACCAGCCGTCCCATGCTCGCCTCCTGTTCGGCACTCGGGCGCTGTCGGAGTGCCTTGCCCCGCAACACCCTATGTGCATAGGCGCGATTTGCGCGCCAATTGACCTACAACAGGCCGTCGTTCGGTAGTTTCGCCGCGTCCGCCTCGAGCTCCGCGAAGGTCATCTGCAGCAATTCGACAGAGTCGTTGACAGCGCTGACCTCCGTGTCGTCCAGCGAGACGCCCATGGTGCGCGCAGTCGCCGACAGCTCGAGCAGCCCGGCGTAGACGGTGGCCACCTCGTCGACCGCGGCGGTGAGCCTTTCGAGCAGTTTGGCGCGTCGCGACCTCAACCGGTCGATCGTCTTCTTGATCGACTCCGCGGCATGCTCACCCTGTCCGGTCACCTTGCGGGCGGCCACGATCGCCTCGTCGAGTGCGTCCACCGCCGTCGCCACCTGCACCACGGACGGGCGGGCGGCGTCGGCAGCCGACAACGCATCCTGGGCCTTGGTCTGCACGACATCCGGCAGCGCATCGGTCTGCAACCCCCGCAACGAGCGCACATGACCGTCGAGAAGGTTGATCAGCTCCTGCTGCCGGGTGCCCGCCTTCAGCTGCGGCGGCACCGGCTCGTCCCGCGACCGCGTGAGAACGCCGACCACCGCTGCGGTGCCGAACATCACGCCCGCGGTGGCCGCGGACAGCGGGAGGGACGCGCCGAAGGCCCACACCGCGCCACCGCCGAACGTCGATAACAGCAGCGCCCAGGGGTCGCTCACGGCGGCCAGCAGGCGCGCTCGGAGACGACTGCCCGCCATCAGAAGTTCGACAGCACGTTCGTGAACACGGTGTTGATCGTCGTCGGGTCGGTGGCGTCGTACGCGGCGGCGCGCGACGCCTCGGAGATCCGCTTGAGCGTGTCCAAATCGGCGTCCTCGCCGTAGGCGATGGTGAACACCCGGATGCCGCCCTCGGGGGCCTGGTCGGTGAGCTGCCGGATCAGCCCGTCCGCGTCGTTGTCGTCCGGGTATTCGTTTTTGCCGTCGGTCATCACCACGATCGCGTTGATCGAGTCGCGACTCGCGCTGGCGCGCACGGCCTCCGTCGCCTTTCGCGTGACGGCATACAGCGGTGTGCCGCCCGACGGGATGAGCTGCTCGATGCGGTTGGTCATCAGCTGCCGCCGAGGACCGAGGGGCTCGATGGGGATTTCCTGGAAGTAGACCTGTTGTTGCCACGGGAACACCCACAACCCGACCTCGTCGGTGTCGGACAGCTGGCCCAAGCCGTTCACCGCCGCTTCCTGGGCGAGTTCTAGCCGGGTCTTCCCGGCGCCCGCCGACGTGCCCATCGAGCCGGACACGTCCAGTACCAGCAACACGTGCGCCGGCTTGCGCAGCTCGGCCCACGTGCCGCGAACGGCCGACAGCACGGGTGGGCTTGGCGGGGAGAGCGTCACGCCGAGGTCATCGTTGAGGTACTCACTGTCGCTGACCGCGCTGCCGGGCTGGCCGTCGTGTGTGCGGAAGCCCTCGTTGGTGAACAGCTCCTGCTGAGCGGGTTCGCGCAGAAAGTCCAAGAAGTCCTTGGCGCCGGCCTGCTTGCCGGCGTCTGACCACTGTGCGTCGAGGACCGCGTAGGGGTTGTCGCTGAGAAGGGTGCCCTCCTTGGGATACACGGCAACGAGCGGCACTCGCGGCTTGTCGTGCTGGCCCTTGGTCTGGAGGTTGCCGGTGGGATTGCCGGAGTTGTAGTCCAGCACCGACTTCTCCTCGATGGCGACCGCGCTGACGTAGCCGAGCGCCGCTCCTGCGTCGTCGGCCCGCTGCAGGTTCGCCAGGTAGGTCAGCGTGGTGTCGCCGTAGTGCACGACCGACTTCTCCACCCCGGCAACGAAATCCCGCACACGCGGTTCCTTCAGCGTGTCCAGGGTCAGGTCGCTCGACGTGCCGGTCGCGGCCACGAACGCCCCCACCGTTGCGGCGAGCCCGGACGTGGACATGTTGGGATTCGTCTTGCCC
>DATFCF010000954.1:0-2691 GCA_035253445.1 Mycobacterium sp. | reverse complement strand
AAGGCTTGCGGCACTGGTGAAGTCGGGCGAGCTGGCGCCGTGCGAGTTCATCAACGTGGAATCGGAGTTCGCCGCTATGTCGGTGGCGATCGGTGCATCGGCCGCCGGTGCGCGCGCCTACACCGCCACTGCCAGCCAGGGATTGCTGTACATGGCTGAGGCGCTTTATAACGCCGCCGGGTTGGGGCTGCCGATTGTGATGACGGTGGCCAACCGGGCGATCGGGGCGCCGATCAACATCTGGAATGATCACAGCGACGCGATGAGCCAGCGCGACTGCGGCTGGATCCAGCTCTACGCCGAAACCAATCAAGAGGCCGTCGATCTGCACGCGCAGGCGTTTTGCATCGCCGAAGAACTGTCGTTGCCGGTGATGGTGTGCATGGATGGGTTCATCCTCACCCACGCCGTGGAACGCATCGACGTTCCCGACGCCGAGTTGGTGGACGCATTCCTGGCGCCGTATGAACCCCGACAGGTGCTTGACCCGGCCGATCCGGTGTCCATCGGCGCGATGGTCGGGCCCGAGGCGTTCACCGAGGTCCGCTATCTCGCTCATCTCAGACACCGGCAGGCACTCGACGTCATTCCGGCCGTGGCGGCTGATTTCTCGCGGGCGTGCGGGCGCGATTTCGGTGGGCTGATCCGGCCCTACCGGATCGATGACGCCGAAACCGTGGTGGTGGCCTTGGGTTCGGTGCTGGGCACGATCAAGGACGTTGTCGATGAGTTACGCCAACAGGACGTGCGCATCGGTGCGCTGGGCATCACGGCGTTTCGCCCGTTTCCTGTCGAGGCGATCCGCAGCGCACTCGGTGGCGCGCGGCGAGTTGTGGTGCTGGAGAAGGCATTTGAATTGGGCGGCGGCGGTATCGTCGCGTCCGAGGTGTGTCAGGCGACCAACGGGAAGAACCTGCCGACCGCTACGGTGATCGCCGGGCTGGGCGGACGCCCGATCACCAAGGCGTCGCTACGCAACGTATTCGCCGACGCGGTGGCCGACGCCTTGGAGCCGTTGAGTTTCCTTGACCTCAAACACGACCTGGTCGACCGCGAAGTGGCGAGGATGCGAGACGTGCGACGCTCGGGGCCGAGTGCCGAGAATCTGCTTCGTGAGGCCGGCGTCGCGGCCACGGCCCACCACTAAGGGAGTGCCGCCATGTCCGTGCACAGGATCAAGTTCTACCAATCCGGCAGCTTCGTCGTCGGCAACCGTCTGCTTGCCCCCGATCAGCGCACCGTGCAAGCGGATACGTCCCGCACCAATTCGCTCAACAGTGGGCATCGCGCGTGCCGGGGTTGCGGCGAGGCGCTGGGTGCCCGCTATGCGCTCGACGCGGCGATGCGCGCCACCAACAACCAGATGATCGCTGTGAACGCCACCGGCTGTCTGGAGGTGTTTTCGACCCCCTATCCGGAAACGTCGTGGCAGATCCCGTGGCTGCACTCGCTGTTCGGCAACGCACCGGCCGTGGCGACGGGGGTGGCTGCCGCGTTGAAGGTCAAGGGCCGCACCGATATTCGGGTAGTCGGGCAGGGCGGTGACGGCGGCACGGTGGACATCGGCATGGCGTGTCTGTCGGGGATGTTCGAGCGCAACGACGACGTGTTGTTCATCTGCTACGACAACGAGGCCTACATGAACACCGGCGTGCAGCGCTCGGGGGCCACCCCGCCGGCCGCTGCGACCACCACTACGCCGGCCGTTGGTAGCCAGCCCGGCAATGTGTTCGGGCAGGGCAAGAACGTTCCGCTGATCGCGATGGCCCACGAGATCCCGTATGTAGCCACCGCCACCGTGGCCGACCTTCGGGATTTGGAGTACAAGGTGCGCCGCGCCATGGAATTCCGTGGCGCCCGATACCTGCACATATTCGTGCCATGCCCGCTGGGGTGGGCCAGCGCATCGGCCGACACCATCCGGCTGGCCCGGTTGGCCACGCAGAGTGGGCTGTTCCCGGTCTTCGAAGCCGAACACGGTGAGGTTGTGGCCGTGTCGCCCATCCGCACCAAAGAACCCGTGCAGGAGTACCTGAAACTTCAGGGCCGCTACGCGCACCTGTTCGACCCGCCGCGCACCGACGTCATCGCCGCAATCCAAGCCGTCGCCGACCGCAACATCGCCAAATTCGGTCTGCTCAACGAATCTGAGAGACAGTGATGGACAAGCCATTTGCGATCACCCTCGACGTCGGATCGAGCCTGGCCAATAAGACCGGCACCTGGCGCACCGAACGCCCCGTGTACTTGGATTTGCAGCCGCCGTGCAATCATGCCTGCCCGGCGGGTGAGAACGTGCAGGGCTGGCTGTACGCCGCCGAAGAGGGCCGCTATGAGGCGGCGTGGCGGCAGATCATGGACGACAACCCGTTCCCCGCGGTGATGGGTCGGGTGTGTTATCACCCGTGTCAGACGGCTTGCAACCGAGGCCAATTGGATGAGGCCGTCGGCATCAACGCCGTGGAACGGTTCCTCGGCGATGAGGCCATCCGAGCCGGCTGGACAGTGCCGGTGACCGGCACGGCGTCGGGACGGCGGGTCCTGGTGGTCGGGGCCGGACCGGCCGGCTTGTCGGCCGCCTACCACCTCGCCCGGCTCGGCCACACCGTGACTATTCGCGACTCCGGCGAGACGCCCGGCGGGATGATGCGTTACGGCATCCCCAAATACCGTCTGCCGCGCGATGTTCTC
>DATFCF010000953.1:0-4169 GCA_035253445.1 Mycobacterium sp. | reverse complement strand
TGCCCCGGTGTCACTGGCTCCGACAATGGCAACGTTTCTCGCCGTGAAGATCCGCTCGAGGCGGTGCCCGCTGCCGGTCACGCCGCCACCACTTTCAGGTGGAGCTGCTCGCGCAGTGAGTCGAACAGTGCCCGCACCCCGTCGGCGTCGGCCGCGCCACCGAAGAGGTAGCAGTCGGGCCGAACCAGCACCAATCGGCAGCCGAGGTCGTTCAGCCATCGCGCGTAGTTCCCGCCGACATCCGCAAAGCCGTCCTGGTTTGCATCAGCGCCGAGGACGACTTCAGTCGCGTCGAGCTGCCTGAGCACGTCGCGGTCCGCGGCGCGCAGCGACGCCACGAGGGACTGGTCGACAGAGAGGAGCAGCCAGCTGGCGCCAACGTGGTTGTCCAGAAGCGACTCCCGACCTGAACGAGTCACGGCGAATTGGGCTGATAGCTGCCCGGCCGGCGGGACTACCTCCCCGCCGATTCTCATCAGGAATCCATCTGAGAGTGGAGGGACCGTCCCGTAGCCGTTCTTCAGATTCGTCGCAACGAGACCTTCTCTCATGCGCGCGTCCCGTTCGCGCATCACATCGGGATCGGTCGACCAGTAGATTTGGGCTCTCTCTGAGGCGATCTTTATCAGTTCAAGGACTTGCGGTTTTCTCTCGGCGGTGTAGCTGTCCAGAATGGCCGCACCCGCTATCCCTCGTAACACCAAGTCGAGTCGCCAGGCGAGCGCCGCGGCGTCGCGCTGTCCGCTGCACATTCCCTGGCCCTGGAACGGCGGCATCCGGTGCGCGGCGTCACCCGCCAAAACGACATTCCCGCCACGCCATTGATCGACAACCAAAGTCTCGAACTCGAATACCGTGTGTCGGATCAGACGTGAATTCTCCGGCGTGAATCCCCACGGTGCGATCAGTTCCCAAGCTTTGGTCTCGGTGCTCATCTCCGCCGACGACTCGTCGTCGTGCACCGCAAATTCCCAGCGGGCAAATCGCTTGCCGGACTCTCGCCAGGCGCAATAGGGGCGGGGAAGCATCATTCCCACTTCGCTATCCGGCATCGCTGCCCCCACCGCGGGGTCGAGCCGGTCGGCGAAGATGACGAGATCCCGCGCCTTATACCCAAGGTCTTCAACACTGCCGTTCAGGTGTCTGCCAACGACGCTGTTGGCACCGTCCGCGCCGACCAGCCAACGGGTTTTCAGCACTTGCCGCTCACCTGTCGCGACCCATTGACCATCACGGGTTTCACCGAACGAGATGCCGACGCGGTACTGGCCGTCCGCGTCTTCCTCGATGCTGTCGGCCTGCCATCCCTGGCGCACGGTGACGTGACCGGTGCTTCGCACATTGGCGTCCAGCATCCGCTCTAGATTCGGTTGATAGAGCGAATAGTGGGACCACCAGCCTTGTTCTGACTGCTCCGCTTCGACCTTCGCCATTTGCTCGCCGCTTGCGTCGCGGATGACCGTGTGCCGCGTGATGGACGAGTCCGCGGCGATCGGTTCACCGATTCCCATTCTCTGGAACAGCCGCATGACCTCGCCGTCGACATGGCCGGCTCGCGGCAGCGCATAAAGGTCGGACCATCTCTCGATCACCACAGTGTTGTGGCCGGCTTTGCCGAGCCAGTACGCGAGCGCGAGGCCTGTCGGTCCGTATCCGATGATCGCAACATCGAATGGTTCCACCGTCATTCTGGTCCCTTAGTCGAAGTTGAGGATGATGCTCTTGCGGACCGTGAAGTGTTCGAGCATGGACTCCAGGGTGAGTTCGCGGCCCAGTCCTGACCGCTTGTATCCGCCGTAGGAGATGTTCGGTCCGGCGACCTGCGCCTGGTTGACCTGGACAAATCCGGCTTGGAGGGCATCAACGGCGGAAAGCGCCATCTTCATGTCGCGGGTCCAGACGCTGGCCGCGAGGCCGAAGTCGCTGTCGTTGGCGATGGCGATGGCTTCCTCCAAGGTGCCGAAAGGCATCACGCAGGTCACCGGGCCGAAAATCTCTTCACGCGCAACGGGATTGGTGTTGTCGATGCCGGTGAAGATCACCGGTCGCACGAAGAACCCCTGCGAGAGGCGGTCGCCTTGTGGGAGCTCCCCGCATTCGTGCGCGGTTGCGCCCGGCGTCTGCCTGCCCTGCTCGATGTAGCCTTTCACTTTCTGCAGCTGCGTTTCGGAGATGATCGTGCCGATGTCCGTCGCTTCGTCGAACGGGTCGCCGATCACGAGCTGAGCCACCTGTGATCGGAGTTTCGCCACGAATTCGTCGTGCAACGACTGATGAACGAGGATGCGAGACGCTGCGGTGCAGCTCTGCCCCTGGCGAGTGAAGCGCATGGCGACGAGCGCGCCGGCTACGGCCTTGTCCACCTCCGCGTCCGCGAGCACCAGCATCGGGCTCTTGCCCCCGAGTTCAAGGGTGACCGGTACGAGCTTGGCTGCCGCCGACTGGTAGATCAGCTTGCCGGTCTCGACGGACCCGGTGAAGGTGACCTTCGCAACCTGCGGATGCGCTACCAGCGGCGCTCCGCAACCGACACCGTCGCCCGACAAGACGTTGAGAACACCTGGCGGTAGGACCTCGTTCAATATCTCTGCGGCGCGCAAGACCGCCAGCGGTGTTTCTTCGGCGCTCTTCACGACGACTGTATTGCCAGCCACCAGGGCGGGCGCGATCTTGACCGCCATCAGCATGAGCGGAACGTTCCACGGCAGGACCGCCGCGACAACGCCAATCGCGTCGCGTTGGGTGTAAGCGAGCACGCCGGAACGCATCGGCACGGTCTCGCCCTTGATCTCGCTCGCGAGTCCACCGAAGAACTGCAGGACATCGGCGAAATTGGCTGCCTCCGGGCGACATTCCGTGCGCAGGGCCTTGCCCGACTCGAGCGCAAGCAGGAGGGCGAGCTCCTCGACGTGCGGGGCCAACCTGCGCGAGCACTCGATGAGCAGTCTGCCCCTGTCGCGGGCTGGAAGCTGAGCCCACGCGGGCTGGGCAGCCCGCGCTGCGGCGACTGCGATCTCGACGTCGGACGCATCCGCGTCGGCCACGCTGCAGATCAGATCCTGCGTCGCCGGGTCACGTAAGTCGAACTGGCGCACCGACGTTGGGCGAGTCAGTGCTCCATCTATCAGGACGTATCCCGAAAGGCGTTGCGCCGAGCCGATGGCGGACGCTCGCAGGTCGGCGCTGTCATGAAGACGGACCCCGTTGTCAGTCTTGGTGCTCATCGTTGATGCCCCTTCAGTTCGCAGTGCGGGTCGCACGAAGTAGGTTGCGGTGGGCAGCGACTGTGCTGGGGTCGGCTGCCGCAAGCACTCCGACACAGTCGCCAACGAGCCGGTCGAGGTCGTGACTGCACTCGTCGACCAAGCCAATCCTTTCGGCCTGCGTTCCGTCGAGGCGCAAACCCGTGTACAACATGCGCGCTGCGCGGCTGGGACCCACCAGCGTGGCCAGCCGGGCAATCGAGTCCTCGTCGTAGACAATGCCGTGCCGAACAGCGGGGATGGCAAAGCTGGCGTTCGGATGGGCGAAGCGGATGTCGCACGCCAGCGCGAGACTGCAGCCGGCGCCGACGCACGGACCGTCCACACTGGCCACGCTCGGTACGGGAAACTCCGCGATCGCCGTCACGGTGCGGACGACGAGTTCGCGAAATGATGCTGACGCGCTGCCGTCGCGCTCTTTGACCGCGGCCAGGTCCGCGCCTGCGCAGAACACCCCGGTGCCGCCCTGGACCACGAGAACCCGCACATCGGGGCGCCCGGCGGCCGCATCGAGATGCGTGAGGATCGTCTCGAGCATGTCCCGTGACAGCGCGTTGCGCTTGTCTGGACGGCGCAGCTCCAGCACCGCCACTCCGTCGCTGATGTCGAATCCGACATGGTGCGACACCGCTGGCGCCGTCACGAGACCAAACTCTCGGCCGACGCGTCGATTCCGATGACGCCCGCCTGCACTAGTTGCGCGATCTGATCCTCGCCCAAGCCCAGCTCGAACAGCAGATCCAGGGAGTCCGCGCCGGTTCGAGGTGCCCGGGTCCGCGCCCGTGGGGCGCCGTCTGACACCACCGGCGTGTTGACAATGCGTTCCTGCCCGAACCGTTCGTAATCGCGCGGGAACAGGTCCCGGGACGCGAACTGAGGATCGTTCAGAACCTGACCGATGCTGTT
>DATFCF010000952.1:0-3311 GCA_035253445.1 Mycobacterium sp. | reverse complement strand
CGAACTGGTGGCAGGCACGGATCCGTTTCCGTCGGTGGCCGATGCCGCCTATCTGCTCTACCCGGTCTGTGCCTGTGTAGCGCTGGTGTTGTTTCCCATCGGACAGTCGGGACTATCGCGGACCCGCATCGTGCTGGATGCCTTGATCGTCGCCATCGCATTCTTCGCGATCTCCTGGGTGACGGTGCTGCAGCCGGTGTACGAGTTCGGCGGCGACAGCCCCTTCGCCCTCGGTCTGTCATTGGCCTATCCGGTGACCGACATCGTCGTTGTCACCGTGGCGCTGTTGGTGCTGGCTCGCGCCCGTTCGGGTCGGTTGATCCTGATATTGCTGACGTTGGGCAATGTGCTCAACGCGGTAGCGGACAGCATTTGGGTGTACCTCGACGCGCACAACGCCTATGTGAAGGAGAGCACGGTAGATCTGGGGTGGCTCGCAGGATTGCTTCTGATAAGCATGGCTGCACTCGTCTGCCGGCGGGCGCCGCATACCGAGGACGCGAGGGCGTCGGTCCCCTCGCGCACGGCGACGTGGCTGCCGTACATTCCGCTTATCCCGGCGGCAGCGATATGTGTTCCAAGGTTCATGGCGACACCTGGATTGGCGCCCATCGTCGTCACGTCGGTCGTGCTGGTCGTCGTGGTGCTGACACGGCAATTTCTGGTCGTCGGCCAAAACCGGCGACTGCTCGAGATAGTGGCCGATCAGGCTTTGCGTGATCCGCTCACCGGCCTGGCGAACCGCGCGCTGTTCAACGATCGTCTGACGCACGCAATGCAGTTGCACCAACGCGACAACCAGTCGGTGGCGGTGATGTCGCTGGACCTCGACGACTTCAAGCTCGTCAACGACAACTTGGGGCACCCGGCCGGCGACGTGCTGCTCAGGTTGACCGCACAACGGATTCTGCGCTGCGTGCGTACTGCCGATACGGTCGCGCGGTTGGGTGGTGACGAATTCGCCGTCCTGATGGAAGGTGACACGCAACATTCACGCGTGATCGCGCAGCGAGTCGTGCGCGCATTCGATGAACCGTTTGAGATCGACAGCCATGACTGGGTGATCAGGCCCAGTGTCGGCCTTGCCATCGCCTCTCCCGACGACCCGGACACCTCCGCCGACAAATTGTTGAAACAGGCTGATGTGGCTATGTATTCGGCCAAACGCTCGCGAGCCGGTGGCGTGCACACCTTTGCGCCGGGAATGTACGTCAGCACAAGGGGCGGCGCGGGCGTACGGCTGTTGGACGAACTGCGCCATGCCATCGACAATTTCGACTTGACCGTTGTCTATCAGCCGAAGTTCGATCTGCGCAACAACGGGATCGTCGGCGTCGAGGCACTGGTCCGCTGGCCCCATCCCAAACGAGGCCTGCTCGGGCCCGACGAGTTCCTGCCCTTGGTTCGTAAGCATGGCCTGATGCGGTCGGTCACCGAACTCGTGCTCGCACAAGCGCTTGACGATGCCGCCCAGTGGTATTCGAGAGGCATCGAGTTGCCGATTGCGGTCAACGTCTTCGCCCCGTCGCTGGGTGACCTCAGATTTCCGAGCCGTGTCGTGCGGGCGGTCGCCGAGCGCAATCTGAGACCGGAAACACTGACCGTGGAGATCACCGAGGATCTGCTTCTGGACAACATGGACCGGACCCGCGCGGTGCTCAACGAACTGCGAAGCAACGGGATTCGCGTTGCTGTCGATGATTTCGGCAGCGGTTACTCCACCCTGCGGTATCTGCGCGACCTGCCGCTAGACGAGGTCAAGCTCGACCGGCAATTCATCGCCCCGCTTCTCGTCGACGCGCGGGCCACGGCGATCGTGCGCGCAATCATCAACCTTGCACACGTGCTCGGTGTGACGACTGTGGCTGAAGGCGTGGAGAACGCAAGAACCGCGGAGCAACTCCGGCTCTACGGCTGCGACATTGCCCAGGGCTTCTTCTACAGCCCGCCGATTGCCGCGGATGACCTGCTCGAGCTGGTCTTGGCTACGAGGGCATCAGCCGCAGCGCGATTGAATTGATGCAGTAGCGCTGATCGGTCCGCGTCGGCAGCCCAGTCGATTCAAGTTTGCCTGGTCGCTTCCCATTCGCGCTGTCATACCGGCGGTGGCGGCAGTGGCAATAAGAGCACAGCCACCGCGGCCCGCGCCACCACCTCGGGCGGCGACTGCGGCCTCCGTTGGCAAATCCCCGTCAATAAACGCGGATTATCCGGCGAACGTTGCTAAAATGTCGCAGCCGTCAAAATCGCGCTGTGGCGTCGGGGTGTTTCGCGGCGGATGGGGAAGGGGCTGAGGCCCGTGCCGAAGACGGCGCGTGCCGCGGGCATAGCCGCGGTCGTATTCGTCGTGTTTGCCGCCTGGCTTGTCGGGGACTGGACGCAGGGAACGGCGGTCAAGGTCATCGACGATGTCGTGTTCATCGTGCTGACAACGGTCGCGGCGGTCGGCGCGGCTGCGACGGCGCGCGCAACCCACGGCAGGCAACGCGCCGCGTGGACGTTCCTGGCGTTCGGGCTTGGGGGATGGGCCGTCGGCGAGATGCTATGGGCCTACTACGAGCTCGGCCTTCACCGGTACCCGTTTCCGTCACCGGCGGACGCTGCATACCTGATCTTTCCCGTCGGAGCCTGCCTGGCCCTGCTGTTGCTGCCGAGCGGACACAGCTTTCACTCCCGAAGCCGCCTTGCCCTCGACGGGTTGATTGTGGCGGGGTCGTTGTTCGCCGTGTCATGGGTGCTCGTGATGGACGAGGTGTACGCCGCAGGCGCCGAGAACCGGCTGACGCTGGCTCTGTCGCTGGCCTATCCCGGTTCGGACCTGGTGGTCCTGATCGTCGCCGTGCTGGTTCTCGCCAGAGCGCAAACAGGTCAACGCGTGGCGCTCACGATACTGACCGTCGGCATCCTGTGCATGGTGTTGTCCGACAGCGCATTTGCATATCTGTCGGTCCGAGACGACTACGCCAGCGGCAGCCCCATCGAGATCGGATGGGTAGCGGGTCTGCTGCTCATAGCGGTGGCTACGGTGGCAGCGCGCGAGGGCGCAGACGTACCCGTCGCCAAACAGATGCCGTCATGGGCGTCGATATGGCTGCCGTATGTTCCGGTTCTGTTGGGAGCAGTGGTAACGACCGTTGATCCGCCCAGCAGCTTCATATCGAGCCCCGTACTTCCGTTCGCGGTGGTCGTCATCGTGGCGGTCCTCATCCGGCAGTTCTTGGTCGTCAGCGAGAACCGGCAGCTGTTGGCGACCGTGGCCGAGCAGGCCCTGCTAGATCCTCTGACGGGCGTGGCGAATTACACGCTGTTCC
>DATFCF010000951.1:0-10831 GCA_035253445.1 Mycobacterium sp. | reverse complement strand
GAGTGGTGCCAGTCTGCGTGGGTCTCCGCGTAGTGATCACCGCGATGATGCGGTCACTGCTGAACGACCCCGGCGCTTCCAAGTAGGTCGACTTGAGAGGCGCAGACGCGAAACTGAATTCAGATCCTCGAGTACTTTGCGCAGAACACACTCAAGATGCCGATAGCTCCAACGAGGAAGATCGCGTATGAGGCGCTCCCGCTGATATCGGTGACCGCTCCCAGCATCGGAGCCGAGGCTGCTGATCCGACGTTGCAGAGGGTGAAGATCATTCCGCTCACCTTGTACTCGGCTCCAGGAGCCGCCAGATCGGCCGCCCAGGTGTAAAACGTTCCGCCGTACAGCGACGCAAAGAAGAACATCGTAATCAACGAGATCGCGAGGAGCCCGCCGCTGACGAAGGGCACCGCAAGAATGAGCACGCCCGCGACACCTGCACCAATCATCATGGTCTGGTAACGCTCGCCTTTGAAGTAAATGTCGGACATCAGACCGCCGACGGGCGCGGCAACGAGTTTGAAGAAGAAGGTGAGTCCGATGAGCGAGGACGCAGCGGCCAGTGTGAGTCCCTTGTTCTCGGTAAGGAACAGGGGGAGAGCATACGCGAGTCCGTACAAGTAGACGGCTGTCCCCGCGCCGTACAAAGAGATGATCCATACTCTTCTGTTGGTCAGGACCTCTCGCACTGTCGCAGGGCGGGGCAACGAGGCGAAACGTGTGGATCGGCGCGACGGGTCAGCGGGAGATTCGAGGAGGTCGTCCATTGTTGCCGCGCCCGGATAGGTGCGATTGAAGTCGCGGACCGTGGTGCAGAAGAGGATCGTGCACACGATGCTTGGGACTACTGTCATCCACATCGTCGCTGCCTGCCAGGACATCCCGAGATCCAGTAGGCTCGGCCCAACGAAAGCGGTGATCGAGAAGGCCACGCCCACGAAGCCCATCAAAATGCCCGTCGCGAAACCACGCCGGTTCTTCGGGAACCACAGCGACGAGTGCACGGCAAGAGTGCTGATCATAACTCCGCCGCTACATCCCTGAAGCAATCTCAGCAGCAACATCCATGTGTACGAGTCACCAACGGTGATGCACAGAACGCCGAAAGCGACGTTCAGTGCCATTCCGACAATGAGGACCCTGTGCACGCCCATGTCTGCTGCGACGCTGCCAGCCAGGACCGGTATCACGCAGAACGTGACCATCGAGGCCAACGTCAGCATCGACAGCGACGAGGCACTGAGCGACCACTCGTCCCGGATCACGGGTCCGAATACGGCGACTGTGTTCAGACCGACGAAGAAGGTCACGAAGCAGAGGATGCTCACCGCCATGACCCACCAGCTGTAGATCGGCGTCTGACTGAACTTCGAAGCCGGGGCAGTCGTCGACGGCGGTGGGGGAGAGGACTCAACGGTGGATGTCGGGTTGACCGGTTCCATGGCAACTCCTTGGCAGCAGTGGCTGATCAGAGAAAAAGGCAGGTGATTCCAGCGTGCCGTGACCGGCGAATTGGGACTTGGGCACTTAGCTTTCGCTAGATAAGCTACAAGTGACGGAACTAACAGTCAATGGGCCCGCTTCCGAAGGGGCTGCAATAGGGGTTGAGAGAGTGCTCACCTCAACGTCGCTGATACACCTACCAGTAGATGTAGCACAACGTAATTGGGTGCGAGTAGTCAAGATGATTCGACTTCCAGCACGGATCCGCAGCGTCATTGACCCGTGATGGGTCGAACAGGCGAAGGGCAGACAAAGGCAGCACGAATCGTGTATCGATCGATAAGTGACGCGATCGGGCTGGTGCTGTCACAGGCGAACGATGTTGCATGATTTTGTCACAGGCGACCTTGGGCGCCAGCCCGGCATCCGTACCGCCACCGATGGTGGCGCCGATGGCTAGCCCCGCGCCGTGGCACTCTCCGATATCTGCACTAATCCAAGCGTGATGTGACATCATGACCTCCAGAAAGTGCGAGTCCGACTAGCTACCGATCGCTAAGTAGCAATCGATGTCGAATACATTGTTCGCTGGGTCAGCTGGTTGAAGCAGTAGTGGCCCCAAGTGCACTTAATTGGACCCGGACGGAAAATGCACGTACGAATCGATCGATAAGTGGAAGCACTCATCGAGAGATGTTAGGGAAGTAGAGTGCGGCAAGGTGCCCGGCAATCATGCCGTCGCCGTTACCCTCCGCCACATCGCACGTAGTGCGCTGGAGGTGCCGCTCATGGCAGGGATCCTGGATGAAGCACCGATCGTCGGTTTGGTCGAGCCACCCGGGGAAGCGTCGTCCACGCCTAGATTGGGACCGCTACGAGAATCGCACACGAGTTTTTGCAAGAGTGACTTAGCGAACGATATCTAAGCTAGAATACTTGCGTACTACCTGCGCGAAGTCGATGTGGCGTACCGGCCGCTGTCCGTCAGCGAGTCTCACGTCCGCCGGCCAATGGCGGCCTGACTCGGATTCAATAAAGCAGGCGTCAATCGCGCCCCATAGATTGCTCAGTTGGAGGTTTTGGAAGGACATGACCACCTCAGTACGAGCCGCAATGGTGCGGAACTTCAGCGATGGGTTCGAATCGACGTCTGTCGAGATCGACCGACCGCGAGGTCGCGAGGTCCTCGTCGAGACCAAGGCCTCTGGGCTCTGCCACAGTGACCTGCATTTCGTTCATGAGGACCGCGGATTGCCACTCCCGATCGTATTGGGTCACGAGCTGGCCGGCATCGTTGTCGAGGTGGGCCCGGAGGTAAACGAGGTGGCGGTCGGCGACCATGTCGTGGGGTGTTCGGTCCCCTCGTGCGGCGCCTGTGTCGAGTGCTACAGCGGATATCGGGTGAACTGCCTCAATCAGGGTGTTGCGGCACGACGACCAGACGAACCTCCGCGAATCAGTCGCAACGGCGAGCCGGTCACCCAGTTCGTCGGGCTGAGCGGCTTCGCCGATCACGCCCTGGTTCACGAGAGCCAGGTGGTTGCCGTGTCGAAGGACGTACCCTTCGACCGCGCAGCTCTCCTGGGGTGTGGAGTTGTGACCGGTGCAGGAGCAGTACTCCGGAGCGCGGCCGTGAAGCCGATGGAAACGGTCGTCGTCCTCGGCGCCGGCGGCGTGGGTCTTAACGCGGTACAGGCCTCGGCGCTCGTCGGTGCGCGCAAGGTGATCGTCGTCGACCTCAACCCCGCGAAACTGCAACTCGCTACCAAGTTCGGTGCCACTCATCTCGTCGATCCGGCCGATGGTGATCCGGTCGAGCAGGTCAATGCACTTACCGGTGGATTGGGCGCTGACCACGTCTTCGAGTTCACCGGTGCAAAACAGCCCCTCGTGCAGGCCACAGCGATGGTCGGTCGCCGTGGTACGACCTACGTCGTCGGATTGCAACAGCTTGGCGAGACGCTCGATTTCGCCGTGGCCCCGGGCATCGGCGGCACCATCAACTTCGAGAAAGGTGTCCGTGGGGTCCGGATGGGTTCAGTCAATGTGAAGGTTGACATCCCCTATTACGCGGAGCTCTACGCTCAGGGGCGGTTCAACCTCGATGACCTCGTGTCGAACACCATCGCGCTCGGCGACATCACTGCCGGATACGAGGCCGTCAAAATCGGTGCAGTAGCACGCAACGTGATCACTTTCTGACGCTCGATATCGACCGGTTGACTGCAGATCCAGAACCTGGATGCGACAGACCTCATGCCCAAAACGCCGCAGGAGGATCGATACTAGATGTTTCATTTGGGTAGTCCATCGAAGCAGGTGAGTACGGTGGCGAACTAAAGAAATCCGTCGAAGCGGGCTGGGCGCTTCGTTATCGACCGGCCTATCACCGAGTTCGGCGAGGTCGCCCCTCGTATCGCTCTACGCCGAGCCGGGGGCGTGCGCTGACGGAGATGGAGTAATGACATTCGAATCCGACATATTCGCCGATGCCGACGTCAACCTCCGACCTCGCGAGGCTGCGTCGGCCGTCCCGGCGAACCAACCCTCACGTCCTCTCCGTCGCCGTGGTGATCCTGCATTCGGCGCAGGCCATCGAGTTCTCTCCCGCTGCACTGCTCGACGGGATCCCGAACATCTCCGACTTCGTCGGCCGATGTCCCGCCCGACCTGTCGATCCTCCCCGCCGCCGTCACCCTGATGGGCGAGACCCCCGCGCCCGCGGTCATCGGCCACTACGGTCGGTGGCGCCCCGCGCTCCCCGGGGCGCTTCTCAGCGCGCGCAAAGGGTTTTCGGGGAGGCTTGGCTACCCACGCCGCACGCACATCGATAACCATCACCCGGGCCATCCCGGAGCCGATGTGGGCGTTGCCTTTCGTCTCCGCAATAGGCATCGGTCCGCTCGCGGGCACCCTCGCCATCGTCATCGGATCCGCCACGGGCAGGGCACAGCTGTTCGCGGGCATCTTCGAGACCAAGGACATGCTGACCTGGGAAGCGGCCGCGCCGCGGCCGGCGCCACCCGCGGGCGAGAAAACTCGGGTACATCCTGCAGGTCGCCGCCACCGCCCCCTGGCGCCCGGTGCTGCTGCACTGCGCCGCGGGCAAGGACCGTACCGGCATTGCCGTGGGCCTTCTGCTGGGGATCGTCGGCGTCGATCCTGACGAGATCGTCGCCATTACGTCGCCACCAACGACCACATGACGGCCGTCCGCGCGCGTATCACGCGGGTCGCCCCAGAGCTCAGGCAGACTCATCAGTACGACCGCGACCTCCGTGGTGCCGTCCCCGACGCCATTGAGGGAGTCCTCTCGCGCTGGGAGACGCACCCAGGCGGGGTACGTGGGTGGAGGTCGCTGGGGCGCCACCGACGAGACGATCCGGCTCTGCACCGACCGCCTTACCGTGTGAGTGACCGCCGGCATGAGGCAATCCGGTCGGCCGGACCGGCACCGATACCCGAGGTCCTCAACTATTGACCAACGACACCGATGACCAGCGACACCGACCTGGCGGTAGCGTCCGACGCCAAACCCGCCGCGGAAACATCCGTTCTAGTAGCTTGAAACAAGCAACCAACTAGAGCGGGTTCGAGAATCCGAGCATCTGACGCGGGTCGACGATATCCTCAGGGTAGTTAGCGAGGTGCGACTTGGTGTGCTGCTCACGATGCCAGGATCGGTGTAGGCCATGAATGACATCGACCCTTTCAGTACCCGCCGTGACGCGGCCGGATCGGTCACCACGGAGTTGGCGGCGGATGGGTTCGTCGATGCCCGTGAGATTGGGCGTGGGGGTTTCGGGGTTGTCTATCGATGTCGACAGATATCGCTTGATCGCATCGTCGCTGTGAAGGTGCTGACCGCGGACTTGGACGAGGACAATCGGGCCCGGTTTTTGCGCGAGCAGCGTGCTGCGGGTCGATTGACGGGCAGTCCCAACGTGGTCACCATCCTGCAGGTCGGGGTAACCGAGCATGCCCGGCCCTACATCGTCATGCCCTTCTACGCTCCCGGATCACTCGATGCGCGCATCCGCCTGCGCGGACCGCTGAGCCTGGAGGAAGCGCTTCGTGTCGGGGTCAAGATCGCCGGAGCGCTCGAAGCTGCACACGACCTCGGCATTCTCCACCGTGATGTCAAGCCGGCCAATATCTTGCTCACCGACTACGGAGAGCCCGCGCTGACGGACTTCGGCATTGCTCATGTCACGGGAGGATTCGAAACCACCACTGGGGTAGTGACGGGGTCCCCCGCTTTCACAGCGCCCGAGATCATCGCTGGGGCCGCCCCAAGCCCCGCGGCTGATGTTTATGGCCTAGGTGCGACCTTGTTCGCTGCCATTACCGGACACGCCGCGTTCGAGCGCCGCAGCGGTGAGCAGTTGGTCGCCCAGTTCGTCCGGATCACCACCGAACCGACACCGAACCCGCGAGAGCACGGCATCGCTGACGATGTCAGCGCGGTGATCGAGGGCGCGATGGCCGGCGCCCCTACCAATCGCCCATCCGTTCAGGCACTGGGCAGTCAACTCCGGCATGTACAACACGCGCACGGGTACCGGGTCGACGACATGGCGCGGCGCACTGAACATGACGGAACCAACGAGACCGCCTCGACGTACACACCAGCACCCAACTCGCCCGACAACGGAGCGCCGCAGCTTGCTCATTCGGGCCGAACCGGTTCGCTCCCACTGGAACTGACCAGCTTTATCGACCGTCGAGAGGAGTCGGCGGAGATCAAGAACTTGCTCTCGACATCCCGCATGGTGACCTTGACCGGTATGGGCGGGGTGGGCAAGACTCGCCTGGCTCTGCGGGTTGCCGACCACGCGCGGTCCAGCTTCGCTGACGGCGTGTTTCTGGTCGAGCTAGGCGAACTGCGTGACGACTCGCTCGTCACAAACATGGTGGCGGATGCGCTGGGGATACGCGACCGATCCGCGAGACCACTCCTTGAGGTCCTCGAGGATTTCCTCGCCCCACGGGAGGTGCTCGTCGTTCTGGACAATTGCGAACAGGTACTCGACGAGGTCGCGAAACTCTCCGAAGCGCTTCTCCGTACGAGCCCGGGGGTCAGGATGCTCCTGACAAGCCGTGAGCCGATTGGTATCAGCGGCGAGATAGCGATACCCATCTCCCCACTGACGGTGCCCGACCCCGACCATCTGCCGAGAAGATTGCCCCGCAACGACTCAGTGGCGCTATTCGCCGAGCGCGGCGCGGCTGCACTGCCCGGGTTCGAAGTCACCGACGACAACAAGGTGACCATCGCCCGGATATGCCAACGCCTCGATGGGCTGCCGCTGGCGATCGAGCTGGCTGCCGCGCGGCTGCGAGCGATCTCCCCAACGGAAATCTTGCAGCGACTCGCCGACCGCTATTCACTGTTGACCCGTGGACGCAAAGACGCCCCGTCACGGCAACAAACTCTGAGGATGTGCATCGACTGGAGTTATGACCTGTGTACACCCCTGGAACGACACATGTGGGCCCGCCTTTCGGTATTCTCCGGAAGCTTCGAATTGAATGCGGCCGAACAAATCTGCGGCACTGACCAGGCCGTAGACGATCTCCTTGACACCATCACCTCTCTGGTTGACAAGTCGATTCTGACCCGAGAAAAGTCGGCTCCGGTCGCTAGGTTCAGGATGCTCGAAACTGTGCGCGACTACGGGCGGGAGATGGCCAGCGAGAGAACCGACTATTCCGAACTGCGCTCGCGGTACCGCGACTGGTACGAACAATTGGCACGCGATGCAGAGGCTGACTGGATCGGACCACGGCAACCCGAATGGATCGCCAGGCTCGTTGCTGAGCAGCCGAACCTGCGACAAGCACTAGAATTCTGTGTTGCAGACGACCCCGAGGCAGGGATTCGCACCGCGGGTGCGTTGTACCCATTTTGGCTCGCCCGCGGTCTGTTCAGCGAATGTCGCCGATGGATCGACCGGCTCCTGGCATGTTCGCCTAAGGCAGGAAGCTGTGCACGCGCGAAGGTTCTCTATGTGGCCACTCAAATGGCCGCACTGCAAGGCGACTTGTCGGCTGCCACCACGCTCGTGGAAGAAGGTCGAGCCCTCGCCAACCGGTCCACGGACGCGATGCTGCTGGCACTGGTTGATATTGCAGACGGCTACCGCGCACTGTTCAGCAATGAATTAGATTACGCTCGTATCTGTTTCGAGCGTGCGACGCCGATCTTCGCTCAGCAGAACGACGAACTTCTTCTGATTGTCGGAATCGGTATCCTCGGCTTGACGCAGGAATTCCTTAACGACATCGATCGTGCCGTCGAGTGCTACGAGCATTCTCTTGCGATCACCGAACCTCGCGGTGAGACCGTATTCCAATCGTATTCGCTCTGGAACTTGGCCGTCGCGGTGTGGCGGCGCGGAGACCGCACACGGGCAGATGAACTCTTGCGGAAGGCGCTTCACGTCGGGCGGAGCATCAACGATCGGCTCAACATAAGTATGTGCTTGCAGGCTCTCGCCTGGGTTGCTGCCGAGGAGCAGGAACCTGAACGTGCCGTGGTACTGGGCGCAGCCGCTGAGCAACTTGCCCAGTCGGTTGGAAGTCCGAGAGTGTTCCATCCAGCGCTAGTCGTCTTCCAGAAAAGATGTGAACGCACAGCCCGACAAGCGCTAACTCAAAGAGCATTCGATGCGGCGCGACGGAAAGGCCAAGCACTCGACGTTGCCGACGCCGTCTCTTACGCGCTCGAAGAGAAGATGCCGCCACCATCCACGCGAGAGCATCTTTCGCAAACAACGCCGACAAAGCGAGAACTTCAGGTCGCTGAACTAGTCTCAGAGGGACTGACCAACCGTGAGATCGCCACCCGCCTGACGATCTCACCGCGCACGGCTCAGGGGCACGTCGAACACCTTCTCGTAAAGTTGGGGTTCACGTCCCGTGCACAAATCGCGGCATGGGTCATCGAATCCCGGCAGGTGAAGCCTCGTCCAGACGGGTCAGAGGGCTAATTGCGTGTTTCGCATGAGTTGGGTCGCTGTGCGGCATGGTGACGGTTGTGGACGATGTATGGTCACAGCGGCTGGCGCCGGATGCATTGTGGGAGAGTGTCGATCCCTTGTCGACGACGTTCTGAGCGCGGCACAGAATGGTGGTGTTGCCCCGCCTGGCGATCGGCCCGTGTTCATCGCGATCGTGTACGTGCTCACCAGTGGGTGCGCGCGGCGGCATTCGCCTCCCTCCTTCGGCTGCAGCGCGCTCGCGGATCGCCGGTTCGCCACCTGGGTGCAGGGGCCGTGTGTTCGACGAACTGCATCGGCGAGTCCGCGAGTCTCGGTGGGCGTTGAAACATGGACTGATCGGCGGCGATCCACGACGCAGTGCGGATCCGCGCAACGGATAACGTGTCCTGACCGGCTGCAGTCCGGGGTCGATCGAGGAGAGGTGGGGCTCGAAGCTCTACATCCACTCTGACGCCGACTTCCACCCCGCTGGGATCCGCTGTGACTTCGGCGAACACCCATGACAGTGTCACGCTGCACCTTACGGTTCGCCGCCATAGCAGTGGTACGCGCGCGTAGCCGCGAGCCGGTCGAGTGGGACCATGGACTACGACTACAGTAGGTCACCACTGCTTGCGCGAGCGCGGCATTGCCCCTCGGTTTGCGTAACGCGCTATCGACCCAGCGAACGCCTCGGCCTCAGCAATGGCAACTGTGGACTCTCCGTCGGCGGTCGGGGAATTGCCTGGTGTGTCCCCGTGCTGCCGGCAGAAAGTCATCGAATCTGACCTTGGCGTGTTGGATCATGATTCGTTCGACAGTGCTCGATATCGTTCAGTGACAGAGTGTTTGGGACTCTTCGAGTCGCGGCACTAGATGGTCAGGGCCACTCATGGGTCGCGTGTTCGACGGCCCAGGCCGCGATCTGTGTACGTGAGGTGAACCCGAGCTTGGTGAGTATATTTTCCACATGGCCCTGCGCGGTTCGTTGGGATATCACAAGCTGTGCGGCGATGGCCTTGTTGGTCAATCCCTGAGCAACGAGGTCCGCGACCTGCCGCTCACGCTTGGTCAGACTCGTCACACTGCCGGTAGACGATGCCGTTGCCTGGGGATGCTCGCCGAGAGCATAGGCGACGGCTTGCTCGAAGCCCAGTGCCGCACCCTCCCGGCGGCCGGCCTCGAACGTTCGCTCACCCAGGGCACGGCGGGTCTGCCGTTCGCACTCTTTGTGGTGGATAAACAGGCTGTCAAAGAGCACCGGGGATCTACCGACGGTCTGGCCCAGCGCCTCAGCGGCTCCCATCAGGACGGCGGCACGCCCTGCGCTGTCCTGGTCGGCGGCGATCCATGCCAGCACTTCCAGGGTCACGGCGGCAGTAAGCAGCTCGTCCAACAGCCGGGTCAGCCGCAAACACTGTTCCAAGAGCCGAACAGCTCGCCCGGGATCTCCCTGCTGCAGGACCGCCACCCCCATGGCCCACAGCGAGTACGACCGATACACCGATTCGCCGTGGGCTTCGGTGATGTCCAGTACCTGCTGATGGCATGCGATGGCCGTGGGAGCATCTCCCTGCAATTCGTACGCCAGCCCAAGGTTGATCAGAATCCAGATCCGTGATGACAGGTCACCACGTGCGGCGAACACCTCGAGGGCTTCTTCCAACCGTGCACAAGCGCGTGGAAGTTCGCCGCTGTAGAGGGCGAGGAAGCCGTCGGCAAGCGTAACCCGCGCGTGGACGACGGGGTCGTCCATCTGCTCGGCCAGAGTCCGCGACTCCTCGACAAGGGCGGTTCCCGCGGGAAGGTCGCCCTGCAATTCGGCGAGCACGCTGGCGGCGTACAGTGCTTCGACCTGGTCCGCGGTCGGCCGCCCGGGCCGGCGAGCTAAGGCGCGGTCGAGCCAATGTCGTCCCTCGCTGAGTCGGCCGCGGGAGACCCAGAACTGGGCCAAGGCGGCGGCGATCTGTAGCCCTGCGGTCGCGTCATCGCCGTGTTCGGATAGACAGAATTCGATCGCCTCGCGCAGGTTCGGTTGCTCCCGCTCGATGCGCGCGATCCACTCCCGCTGCCGGGGACCGATCCACTCGGCCTCCACCTGTAACATCAACTGTTGGTACCAATCCCGATGCTGCCGACGCAAAGCCGGATGCTCCCCGGACTGCTCGGACCTCTCCCTGCCGTAGTCACGTAGCGTCTCGAGCATCCGGAACCGCACCACCGGGCCCGCGTCCTCCCGGCTCAGGATCGACTTGTCGACCAGCGAGGTCACCGCATCGAGCAGATCCCCCGCGGCCACACCCTCGCCGCAGATCTCTTCCGCAGCGTCCAATTCGAAACTGCCGGCGAACACCGACAGCCGGGCCCACAGCTGCTGCTCCCGCGGTGTGCACAGGTCGTGACTCCAG
>DATFCF010000950.1:0-2790 GCA_035253445.1 Mycobacterium sp. | reverse complement strand
TGCTCGCATGCTGATGCTGCCCGACGTGCTGGCGTCGGTGGTCAAGGCCACAGAGGCGGCAGCGACGCCGTTGGCCGAGATCGAGCGGCTGTCCATCATCGGCGGCTCCGGCGATACCCAGGACGCCGTGGGCGGCCTGCTCGGCGTCAGCCCGTTGGCGGTCGCCAAGATCGTCGAAGCGCTCAAGACGTCGGGCATCGATGTGGCCGCGATGCTCAACCGGGCAAGCACCGACGGTCTGCCGCCGACATCCTGACCCACATATCGGCTGGACGACGGGCGCATACTTGTTACCGATGAGTGCCCCCGTCTCGCAGGCCCGAAAACCCGTAATACTGACCGTCGACGACGACCCCGCGGTGTCCCGCGCTGTCGCTCGCGACCTTCGTCGCCACTACGGCGAGAACTACCGCATCGTCCGCGCCGAATCCGGCCCGGACGCCCTGGAAACGCTTGCCGAACTCAAGCTGCGCGGCGACACCGTCGCGGTGTTCGTCGCCGACTACCGGATGCCGCAAATGAGCGGCATCGAGTTCCTCGAAGAGGCGATGGACCTGTACCCGCTCGCGCGGCGGGTGCTGCTGACGGCCTACGCCGACACGCACGCGGCCATCGATGCGATCAACGTGGTCGACCTGGACCACTACTTGCTCAAGCCGTGGGATCCGCCGGAGGAGAAGCTGTACCCGGTGATCGACGCGCTGCTGGACGCGTGGCGGTCTGCCGGTGACAGGGTGATCCCGCACACCAAGATCATCGGGCACCCGTGGAATGCCCGGTCTTCCGAGGTGCGTGAGTTCCTGGCTCGAAACAGGCTGTACTACACGTGGTTTCGTGCCGACGAGCCCAAGGGCAAGCAGCTTCTCGAGGCGGCAGGCCGCGACGAGATGACGTTGCCGGTGGTGATCACCGAGCAAGGCGAGACGCTCGTCGACCCCACCGACGCCGAACTGGCAGCCACGCTCGGGCTGACCACCACACCTGCCGAGGACTTCTACGAACTGGTGGTCATCGGCGGCGGCCCGGCCGGGCTGGCCGCGGCGGTGTACGGCGCATCCGAGGGACTGACCACCGTTCTCATCGAACGCACCGCAACCGGCGGGCAGGCCGGACAAAGTTCCCGCATCGAGAACTACCTCGGCTTTCCCGACGGGCTGTCGGGCTCCCAGCTCGCCGAGCGCGCCCGTCGGCAGGCCGAGAAGTTCGAGGCGGAGCTGATCACCGCCGCCGAAGTCACCGCCATCGAAATCGACGGATCGGCCAGGACGGTGCATCTGTCCGACGGCCGGGCGATCGGGGCGCGGGCGGTGATCCTCGCGATGGGCGTGGAATACCGCCAACTGCCCGCCGAAGGCTGCGCGGGGCTGACCGGGGCTGGCGTCTACTACGGCGCAACCGCCTCGGTGGCCGCGGACTGTGACGACGACGAGGTGTACGTCATCGGCGGGGCGAACTCGGCCGGGCAGGCCGCGATGTATCTGTCCCGAACGGCCAAATCGGTGACCATCGTCTGCCGCCGCACGCTCGAGGATTCCATGTCGTACTACCTGATCCAGCAGATCAGGGCCAACGACAAGATCAAGGAGATGCCGAACACCGTCGTGCACGCCGTCAAGGGCAACAGCCGCCTCGAGCGCATCTGCCTGGAAAACCGGCTGACCGGCGAGCGCGAGGAATACGGCTGTGGCCGAATGTTCATCTTCATCGGCGCCGAACCGCGCACCGACTGGCTCGACGGTGTGGTCGCTCGCGATGACCACGGCTTCATCCTGTCCGGACCGGACCTGCGTGACGTCTGTGGCTGGACGCTGGACCGTCCGCCGCACCATTTGGAAACAAGTGTGCCGGGTGTGTTTGTTGCAGGGGATGTGCGTGCCGAATCCGCCAAACGAGTGGCAGCCGCCGTCGGCGAAGGGTCGATGGCAGTGATGTTGGTACACCGCTACCTGGCGGAGTCGTAGAGAGAAGCGTATTGATGGGCGAGCCCGAAGATAGATGTCTGCCTGGCGAGCTGCGGACGTTGTTCCTGTTCGAGGCGCTGACCGACGAGCAGCTGGCGGTGCTGTGCGAGAACGGGCACATCCAGACGTTTGAGCCTGGTCCGGTCGTCGTCGAGGGTGAGCCGGCCACCTGCTTCTACGTCCTCATCGACGGCGAGCTGGTGATGTCCCAACGGTCGGGAGGCGTGGACATCGAAACCGGCCGCACCTCCCAGCGCGGCGTGTACTGCGGCGCATGGTCGGCCTACATACCCGGTGCAGAGAGTGTCTACTCGGCGTCGGTGCGGGTGACCAAGCCGTCACGGTTCTTCGTGCTGGACGCGGTCGCGTTCGCCCGCTTCATGCAGGCTGAGTTCCCGATGGCCGTGCACCTGCTCGAGGGACACACCGTCGGCAGCCAGCGCGCACGGCAGATCATCGGCCAGCGGGAGAAGCTGCTCGCCCTCGGACAGCTGTCGGCGGGGCTGACCCACCAGCTGAACAACCCGGCCGCCGCCACCGCCCGGGCCGTCTCCGACCTGCGCGACCGCGTCGGCAAGATGCGGCTCAAACTCTCGATGCTGGCGGACGGCAAGTTCACGCCGGAAGCATTGCGCGTGCTCGTACGGATCCAGGACGAGGTCGCCGAGCAAGTCGCCAAGTCCAAGGCCCAGGAGCTCACGGCGCTGGAGACCTCCGACCGCGAGGACAGCATCGGCGAATGGCTCGAGGACCACGGCATCACCGGCGCATGGGACTACGCACCGACGTTCGTCGACGCCGGCTTGGACACCGACTGGCTGGAACGAGT
>DATFCF010000949.1:0-3200 GCA_035253445.1 Mycobacterium sp. | reverse complement strand
CGCGGTGCCACGCCGCCCGCCCACATGCGACCCCAGCATCCGGCCGCCAAACGGGCCGCCAAGGCCCAGCCGCGCCGGCAGGCGCGCAAGACCGACGACACCGAGATCGTGTTGGGCCGCAACCCTGTGCTCGAGTGCCTGCGCGCCCGGGTACCCGCCACCGCGCTGTATGTCGCGCTGGGCGCAGAGGCTGACGAGCGGCTCAGCGAATCCGTGAGAATGGCAGCGGATTCCGGCATCTCGATCCTCGAGGTGCCGCGCCACGACCTGGACCGGATCGCCGTCAACGGGCTGCATCAGGGCATCGCGCTACAGGTTCCGCCGTACTCCTATGCGCACCCCGACGACCTGCTGGCGTCCGCGACGAGTGCGAGTGATCCCGCGCTGCTGGTGGCGCTGGACAACATCTCCGACCCGCGCAACCTCGGCGCGATAGTGCGCTCGGTCGCCGCGTTCGCTGGCAACGGTGTGCTGATTCCGCAACGGCGGTCGGCCTCCGTCACGGCAGTCGCGTGGCGCACCAGTGCGGGCGCTGCGGCCCGGGTGCCGGTGGCGCGCGCGACGAACCTCACTCGGACGCTGAAGGATTGGGCCGACGCCGGCCTGCAGGTGGTCGGGCTTGATGCGGGCGGCGACACCACCATCGACGAGTTCGACGGCACCGTGCCGACGGTTGTCGTCGTCGGCTCCGAAGGCAAAGGGCTGTCACGATTGGTGCGGGAGAACTGCGACATCGTGGTATCCGTCCCGATGGCCGGCCCGACCGAGTCGCTCAACGCATCGGTGGCCGCCGGTGTTGTGCTGGCCGAAATCGCCCGCCAGCGCAGGGGTTGACGATAATCCGTCCCGACGGGGCCGCATCAGCGTGAACCGATCGACGGGGGTGGCTTCACCGAACGGACCGTTGACCGCGTAATACGTCGCAGCGATAGAAGTTGTTCCGCCCGGCTGTCCGGGATCGACGTCGAACACGACGAAACCGTACGGGTTGTCCATATCGCGGAACACCGACCAGGGCGCGTCCTCCTCAGCGTAGTGCGCAACCTTGTGCCGTAGCGAGGAATCGAGCTTGCCGACGCCCGTAAGCACTTGGCATCGGGGCTCAGGGAAGAACATGGTGTTGGACGGTATCGGCGTGCCGCCCCCGCCGATCACCAGATGAACTGAGCCCTTGCTGGTATCTATGAGGTCCGGTCGCGTGTCGACGGGCATCGGCGTCAGCGTGTCGGTTGGTAGCATGCCCCGGATCGGGTGGCTGCGCTCGTAGTGATGCTCGTGGCCGCAGACCACGAGGTCGACGTCGAAGCGGTCGAACAGCGGCAGCCAGTTCTCCCGTATGCCCAGATCGGCACCGTTTGTGCGGTTGCCCGTCGATACGGCGGTCTGGTGCATGCACACCACCACCCAGTCGATGCAGTCGTTGCTGCGGGTGTGCTCGAGTTCGCGCTCCAGCCAACGCTTCTGGGCACCGCCGGAGTAGCCACGAACGTATGAATTGCCGCCATCCTGATAGCAGATGTCGTCGTTCTGCAGGCTGATCACCCGCACTGACCCGGCCGTAAACGCATACCAGAGTCCGCGCAGCTCTGGATCCGACCCGGAATCGGGCAGCGCGAAATAGGTCTGATAGGCACCGTAGCCGATGGGACCATTGCCCAGCTCGTTCTCGTGGTTTCCCGCCGCCGGCATCCAGGGCCGGTATCGCGCGGATCTCGAGTTGTTCTCGAACCAGTCCGACCATGTGTGGACGCGGTCGTTGGCGACGTTGGCATAACACAAGTCGCCGTTCACCAGATTGAACAGGGGCGCCGCGCGTTCAACCGCGGTGGTGATGTCGCACGCCGCAGGTGATCCGCGGTCAACTCGGCCGAAGGCGCAGGCGACGAGTGCGTCCAGCGTCGGTGTGGACTGGTCGCCGAAGCTGGTGAACCGCAGTGCCGCTCGGCCGCGCGGCGCTGTGCGCACGGTTCCGAACTCGGGACCGGCTCCGTCGTGGAACGCGGCGTACACATAGTCGGTGTCGGCCTCCAGTCCGGTCAGCCGCGCATGGTGCACGAGGACTTCCGCCCTGGAAGCGGCGTCGCGATAACTCACTGTCTCGGCGGCCACCATCCGGCCAAGGCCGTCGTCAGGGGTACCCACCATGACCCGCGGGTGGCGCACTCGCACGCGGGTGTGCCATGACACCACCACCTCCGTCGAGGCGTCGGCACCGAACTGCAGATGCAGACCGTCGATTCGAGGGGGTTTCATGGCAGTCAGAGCACTTTGACCAAAGTGGTCGACTTCGGTTCGATGCCTGCGCCCGGTGTCGCGCGGCGTACCCGCTTGGCGACCCACGGCGCCGCGAATGCGGTGGCCCACCTCAGATTGGCCTGCAGGTCCCGCACCGGCGGGGTCGATGCCAGCAATGCGGCTGAACGCGTCGTGAGGTGATGCGAAACAGTCAGTGTGTCAAGCACTTTCGCGGCCATCCGTTCGTGCCCAAGCGGCGAAAGGTGCACTCGGTCGCCATCCCACAACCGCGGATCGCGAAACTCGCTGAACCGCCAGAAGTCCACGAGCCGCAGACCGATATCGTCGGCAATGCTTCTGAGAAGCTCGTTGTAAACGGCGGTGCGACCCCGCAGTCTGCGGAACAACGGCACGGTGCCAAGGTCACCCGCGGTGAATGCGAGCACGAGGGCACCGGTTTGTTGCAATGTCTTGAGCCCGTCGGCGTAGCGGGCCATCATGGCGTCGATATCGTTGCGCACCAAAAGCAGATCGTTCATGCCCGCATAGACGGTGACGAGGTCGGGTTCGAGCATGACCGCCGTCTGAACCTGTTCGGTGAGGATCTCATCCATCCTTCGGCCGCGGACGGCGAGGTTGGCGTAGCGAAGATCGGGATTGCTCTGCGCAAGCGCGACGGCGACGTGGTCAGCCCATCCGCGCAAACCATTGGGACTGGCGGGGTGGGGATCGCCGACCCCCTCGGTGAACGAGTCGCCAAGTGCCACATACCTGCTGAACGCTGCCGGCGGAGCCGGCGATCCCACAAGGGCCACGGCATCAATCTTGCCGATCCTATGGCGGTTCGCACGTCGCAGCGCTGCAGGTGGCTGAATCGTCTTCAGCTGTCCGACGATTGTTCGCGTAGTGGTAACCGCGACTACACGCCGAACAGCCTGACACCGGCCCAAAGGCACACGACGGCT
>DATFCF010000948.1:0-2106 GCA_035253445.1 Mycobacterium sp. | reverse complement strand
GCGACCTTGGCGCTGCCCGCCGCATCCGCGGAGAGCTGAGTAGACATGAGCGCTTACCGCTTACCGCTTACCTTCTTCGGCGCTACCCGGACCCCGCAGACATCCGGTGGCAGGTGCGCTTTCTCGTCGCATAGACACTGCCCGGCGATGGCGAATGTGTCGAATCGGGTCGCGACCGCGACAGCACTTGTGACGGTCGATCGTCGTTTGACGGTGTGGTGACGGTCGAAAGACGGCAGTCGCCCGCTTCTCGATCCCATCTCCTTCCGTCGAGCGACCTGATCACATCGTTGGGGATCGTGTGTGCGATGTGTTTGGTCCGGAGCTACCGGGTCGAAGGATGTTTCGGCAGCGAACAACAGCATCGGGCCACCATCCGCACCAGTCGCAAGAAATGTCCCACCCGTAGGTGTCGCCGACATGTCTGGCGCTCAGCAGCCCGGCGACCGGAGCGCAGGTTCCGTCACCGGGGTGCGTGATCGCGTGCTTATCCATGCTAGGGAAGGTCCCAGTGTGTGACTAATCAACCCGTGCAACGTGATTCACAAATGCGAGTGGGGGAACTGGATCATCCACTCGTGTTGGTAGGAACGCACGCTTCCCGCGGGCAGTGTCGGTGCGTCCGTCAGCACACCACACCGCCGTCTTCCGATCGGGCCGAGCTTCAAGGGAGCCGCTGTGTACCTGTTCGGCGGGCCGAGTGCGTTCATACCGCGCCGCGGTGCCTTTCGGCGCTTTGATGACTTTTCAATCGGGTCGCCCGAGATTCGGATCAGATCCTGTCTTGATCGCAGCTTTTCCGCGGGCGCAGAGTGCGACCTTGCCTGGCGTAGCAGGACTGGCAATAGGTCGGCATCGAACGTGGGCGTCGAGGGGCTTCGCGTGCGGTCCGGTTTTGCCGGCGGTCATGGGCGTTCGGCAGACAGGGTATGGCCCTACAAAGTTGACTGCTGGTCAATTGGGGGATTACCCTTTTGCAAGGGCATTCCGAGTGTGATCATTGGCGTTTGCTTCGTCGCTGACGTCGGGGATCAAACCTCACATTGTCAACTACGAGGGCGCGAGGTAACCGCTCCGAGCGTCACGCATCGGGTGCTCGCCGATTAAGGCCGGAACGGGAGAACCGCTGTGACATGGACATTCCGATATACCACGCATCTTGGCTATCGTCCTCCGGACTTTCGACCACAGTTCGTCGCTACTCTAGGGACTTCCGATCCGGCAGTCCACATCCGGCACGCCGCCGAGCTCGGTATGGCTGGGATTCTCTATCCCTGGGCGTTGAGCAGGCCACACGAGGAGGTGCGTGCGGTCCGCCGAGCCCTCGAAGTCGTGAATCTGTCGTGTAGCTGCATCGTATGTGTACCCTCCAACGAGCTCGCTACTGGAATCTGGACGGATCGGAGTGTGTCCGGACGCAGGCGGCTCGAAGACTATGTGCATCAGGCGGCTGAGCTCGCGATCTCACTCAAGTCCGGAGTCTTGGCGGCATTGATCAGTTCCAATCCTGACCGCACGGATATCGAGAGGCAGCGCGACGATGCTGCCGCGAATCTGCGCGACATGGCTCGGATCGCCGCCGATAGCGGGGTGAGACTTGCGGTGGAACCGATGGTCCAGCTACCCAACATGCTTCTTCGGACGACGAACGAGGCGATTGATCTTCTCAAGGTGGCGGACCATGCAAACCTTGGCATCATCTACGACACCGCACACGTGGCGATGATGGACGGTGACCTAGTAGCCGCTTTACGTGCGGCGGCGGACCATATCGCCTTGGTTCAGATTGCCGACCAACCCGGCCGGGTCGAAGCGGGCGCAGGTGATTTAGCGATCGTGGACGTGCTTGTCGAAGTACTGAGATCAGGGTACACGGGCCTTGTCGATCTTGAGCACGACTGGAGTCAGCCAACCCGAGAAGGTGAAAGGTCTGGTCTGGAGGGCATCAGAAGGCTTGACGACGCTGTCGGCCGGCGCGTTCGGCCGAACTCAGGTTTCGGTCTCGGCAGGGAGGGGACGACGTCTGTTGAGCTGAAGGGACGATGAGGTGTGTTGTTACCGATGGACACGACCAGCGGTGGGGCGAAGATAGTCAACTTTCTGGAG
>DATFCF010000947.1:0-16542 GCA_035253445.1 Mycobacterium sp. | reverse complement strand
ACCGGCCCAGCAGAACGGGAATGGTGTCGATTTCGTCAGGGTCTCCCTCAATCGGGCCGGACGCGCCCGGCACGAGGATGTATCCCGGCTTGGACGGATCAAGTTGCGCGGTGGCGTGTAAGACCAAGCCGCGGGTACCGCTGACCACCTGACGCGGCCCTTCGGCCGATACGAGTTCCACCGCCAACTCGCCGCCGACCGCGTCGCTGCCCGCAACCAGCACCTCGAACGGCGCGATCACGTCGAGCGGATCGAAACCGTCGAACAAGACAATCTGGGCATGCACACCGCCATCGTCGGGCGACCGGACGGCGAAGAACCAGTGGCGAACTGGTCAGAACTCGCCGACATGTTGCCAACGCGTGCACCACTATGGGTGGGTGACTACGGGCGCGCACGTCGTGATCGACCGCCTTGTTGCCGGGGGAGTCGAGCTATGTTTCGCCAATCCCGGCACATCTGAGATGCACTTCGTGGCGGCCTTGGATGCTTTCCCGGAAATGCGGGCGGTGCTGTGCCCGTTTGAAGGGGTCGCAACCGGAGCCGCCGACGGCTATGCCCGAATTGCCGGCAAGCCGGCGGCCACGCTGTTGCACCTGGGCCCCGGACTGGCGAATGGGTTGGCCAACCTGCACAATGCGCGGCGCGCGTACAGCCCGGTCGTCAACATCGTCGGCGACCACGCGACCTATCACCAAGAGTTCGATGCGCCATTGCAGTCCAATATCGATGGGCTCGCGGATTGGCTGGAGTGGACGGTGCACCGACCCGCGTCGGCCGCCGAACTCGGCAACACGGTGGACGCAGCGGTCGCCGCCGCGGGCGAAGCCCACATTGCCACGCTGATACTGCCTGCCGACCTGTCGTGGGGTGAATCGAATGTCGACGCCCCGCCCCCGGCTTCGAGACCACGTCAGGCGGCTCCTCTCGACGTGGGAGGGATCTCCGCGCTCGCCGATCAGGGCTGCACCAACCGCGAGATTGCCGAGAAATTGTCCGTCCCGGTCAGGGTTGTCGAACGTGCCCTGGATACCGCTGCGGCTCCCGTGGAAATACTGAGAACGCATGGCGAGCGAGTGGTCCTGCTGCTCGGCGGGTATGCAACCACAGCCGCGGGGCTTCGTGCGGCGGCGCGCATCTCGGCTGCGACCGGTGCGAAGGCGTTCGTGGAGACGTTTCCCGCCCGGCTGGCGCGAGGCAGGGGCGTGCCCGATATCCCGCGTCTTGGCTACTTCGCCGAACTGGCGCAGGAACAGCTCAGGGGCACAACGCATTTGTTCTTGGCAGGAGCGCGATCGCCGGTCGCGTTCTTCGCCTACCCCGGCATGCCGAGCGATCTGGTGCCAGAAGGCGCAGAGACTCGCACGCTGAGGAGCGGCCGGCTGGAGCAAATCGCTGACCGACTCGGTACGCCCGACCCGCCGGCCAGCCAGGGCCCACCAGAACTACCGAGCGGGCCGCTGAGGTCCGACAATTGGGCCTCGGTCATCGGCGCGCTACTGCCGGAGAACGCGATCATTTCCGACGAAGCCAACACCAGCGGCCTGCTGCTACCCGCAGCGACGGCAGGGGCGCCGCCGCACGATGTGCTCACCTTGACCGGCGGAGCGATCGGCCAGGGCCTGCCGGTGGCGGTCGGCGCCGCCATTGCCGCGCCGCACCGGCCGGTGATTGCACTGCAGGCCGATGGCAGTGCGCTGTACACGATTTCGGCGCTGTGGACGATGGCCCGCGAACAACTCGATATCACCGTTGTCATCCTCAACAACCGCGCATACGCGATCCTGCAAGTCGAGCTGATGCGAGTCGGCGCCTCCGCCGCCGGCCCCAAGGCGCAGTCCTTGCTCGATCTCTCCAATCCGGACATCGACTTCGTCGCGATCGCCGAAGGGTTCGGGGTTCCCGCCAAACGCGCGACCACCGCGGAAGAACTCGCGACCCACTTCGGCGCCGCGATCACTGAGCCCGGACCCCACCTCATCGACGCGGCGCTGGCCAGATAGCCGCCAGGCGCCACGATATTGCCACGACGACTGCTACTGTCGCACTCGTGCATACGATCGCGGTCCTCGCCCTGCCGGATACGGTCGCGTTCGACTTGAGCACCCCCGTTGAGGTGTTCGGTCGGGTAGCGCTGCCGACCGGTGAGCCGGGGTACCGCGTGCTGGTGTGCGGCGCCGAACCCGTCGTCAGCGCGGGGCCTTTGCGCATCGCCACCGACCATGGCATCGACGCGCTCGCCGCCGCCGCCACGGTCGTCGTTCCCGGCCGCAACGACGTCACCGTCGGCACGCCGGACGACGTGCTGTGCGCACTCAAGTCCGCGTCTGCCGCCGGTACCAGGATCGCGTCGATCTGCTCCGGTGCTTTCACTGTCGCTGAAGCCGGATTGCTCGACGGCAAGCGTGCGACTACGCACTGGCTGGCGACCGATTACTTCCGCGCGAGGTTCCCCGCCGTGAATCTCGATCCCGATGTTCTCTACGTCGACGAGGGCCAGGTGCTGACATCGGCGGGCGCATCCGCAGGCCTGGACCTGTGCCTTCACATGGTGGCGCTGGACTACGGTGCGGCCGTCGCCGCCGATGCCGCACGGCTCGCTGTGGCACCGCTGCACCGCAGCGGGGGACAGGCGCAGTTCATTCTGCGAAACACGGCTCCCGCCAAGCACATTGCCGAACGCACCGAACTCGACGATGTGCTGGCGTGGATCGAGCAGCAGGCACACCGGGACCTGACCCTGCGTGACATCGCCGCGCGAGCCGCGATGAGCATCCGCACGTTGAACCGCCGATTCCAGGCCGAGACTGGCCAAACGCCGATGCAGTGGGTGACAGGAGTGCGCGTCCGACACGCTCAACAGCTGCTGGAGCGTACGGCGTACGGCGTCGAAAAGATCGGCCGCGAGGTGGGGTTCACCTCGCCAGCCAACTTCCGCGAGCAGTTCCGCAGGCTCACCGGCGTATCACCGCTGAACTACCGCAACACATTTCGCGACCGGATGGCCGGCTGATCACTGCCGCCGTCACCAATTCACAGGGGTCGAGGTAGGCGATTGCGTACCCCAGATCGTGGCGCGGCGGTTAGCCAAGCCCTGAGGAAGACAAGTTCGTCATCGTAGTCGGCGCCACTTCGCAGGCCGTTGGCGGCGGCAAGTTCGCGCGCGAAGAGATAGCTGCGAACGCAGTGGTTGGCGAGGAACGCAGGAAAGACGTCGAACGCTAACTGCAATGCCGCTGAACAGATTTCGGAGTCGGGGGAAGTCCCATCGGGCCCCAGTGCTGGCGGCGTTGGTCATCGGGACCTGTTGTTGGTTGCTCACGGCGCCACAGTGCCGACCTAGGATCGGGCCCGCTAGTGGCTGAATGGCCAACTCCCGTCCGGATTTTGACACGAGGCCGCGCGGCAGTGGCCCTAGGTCAATTCCGGACTCTCGGTGTCCCCAGCGTCATCACGCAGCGGCCGCCCCCGGCTCTGATAAAGCGCGGCGTCGGCTTGTGCGTACAGCTCCGCGATGCTGGCGCTGAGCGTGGTCTGCGTGGCCGTGCCCACGCTGACCTCGGGCGTATGTAGCCGGATACTGCGGAGGAACTGATCGACGACCTGGGGTGCTTCACCGGCGATGCAGGCGGCGAACTCGTCGCCCCCGAGCCTGGCCAAGACCGCATTTCGAGGCACAACCTGTCTCCAGCGGCGGGCGTAATCCGTGATGCGACGGTCTCCGGCTTGATGTCCGTACGTGTCGTTGAGGCGTTTGAGGCCATCGATATCGAGGGCGACGACGGTGACGGATACTGGAGCAGCTCCGGAACGCGCCAGCAGATCGGCCGTTCCCATCTCCCAACCCGCGCGGTTGAGGAGGCCGGTCAGCGGGTCCGTGCATGCCGCGGTGAACATCGCACGCATGAGCAGCCCGAATGACTCGGCGGCTCCGGTGATCGCCACGGCGATGATGAGAAAGCTGATGACGCCCACGTGCGGTGCCGGGGCAAAAGCGACGGCGATGACGCAGGCACCGGTGAGAGAGGCGATCAACAGCCATGCTTGGCGCGGTGGGTGGAACGCCCGCAGATACATCGCCAGGAACATCGGGGCGATCAAGCAGACGTACTCGGCAGTCATCGAGACGTGAAAAGCCATCACGATGGGGGTGGCGGCAATCGCCGCCACGGTCGCGGGCATGAGGCGATCCGGCCAAATAGCAAGGTATGCCAGTGCTGACGTGCCGAGGACGATGGCGACGATTCCGCCGATCGGGTTGGCATAGGCGATGTCGGCGCGCACCGGAAACAGCGTGAAGACGACCCCGTACAGGTAGAGAAATGTCGTAGCGCTCAAATAGATTCGCAACAACCGCACTCGTTGCGCGCCAAAAACGCGGCTATCCGCGCCAGCGAGGGAGCTGAGGCGATACATGACGCTAACCTGTCTGCGGCGGAGTCGGTTGTGGTCCGGGAGGGTCGTCCCGGCGCCCTTGCTGTCGCCAGGTGATCACTGCGCCTTGGGCCGCTTCCACAGCACCAGCTGGGCCAGCGGGATCTGCATCTCTTCCGGCTGGGCCGCCAGTCGTGCGGCAACTCCGGCCTCCAGCCGGTTCATGAATTCCGCAGACCGTGGGTCGGCGCGGCCGCCGTCGAGTGCGGCCGCCATCGTCGGGAACACCGATGCCCTCACGAACGCGGCCCACTGGGTGCCGAATGCCGTTGCGTCGTGGTCGACTTGGTATTGCGTCCAGAACCTGTCCTCGGCGTCGAACACTTCGAGGTGCTCGATCTCCATGCGCTCGAACCGGCCTTTGGGCGCAAACGGGGTGTGGAAATCGGCGGCGCGACGGGAGACGGTCGGAATGCACATGCGGTGCACCTCGTCCTCGGTGATCAGCCCCTGTGCCACCAGCGCTGACAACTCGGCCAGCATGTCTCTAAAAAGCGGGCGGTAGCCGAATTCGCCGTCATCGCCGACGGCCATCGTCAGCACCACAAGACGGCCGCCCGGGCACAGTTCGCGCCCGCGGAACGCGACGAACTCATGCCAGTCGTGCGCGGCCTGTTTGGCGTAGGCGACCTTGGTCTCCTCGTCGCTGCTGTAGGCCACCTGCAGGTGGTCGGGGACCGGTGCCGGGATTCGGCCGAGCCACTGAATGGCCCACGCCGTCCAGCCGAGGTTGACGCTGTTGGACGGCAGGATCTGGCTGTAGAACGACCGGCCGATCGCCGACGCGAAGATCGCTGCGTCCTTCTTGAGATAGGAATCGGGGTCGTCTTCGAGCGTCTGGAACAAGACGGTGAAATCGTTGTCCGCCACGTCGGTGTGCGCCACCAGGATCGAGTGCTCGGGCCGGGTGCGGGTGCGTAGCACTGCGATTGCGGCATCGATCGGAAGCAGCGAGTTGTGACCTGTGGACGCGCCGTAGTCGGCGATGACGATCGGTTGCGGGGGCTTCGGAAGTGGAACGGTCTTGGCGGCCGCTTCGAAATGGTTTATCGCTCCCAACAATCCGGCGGCCTGCAACCGCGAGCTGGCGGTATACGATCCGCTCTCCAACGGCTCGGGGCGCACGACGATGCTGGATTCGGGCACATTACGACGGTAGCTCCCGGATGCGGTCGGCGCCGTCGAAGGACGGTTACGGGAATGTCACCCCGGTCAGTTGCTCGGAGATCTCCCAGAGCCTGCGGTTGTCCGTCTCGTCCTTGGCCCGTTCGGGGATCTTGGCCAGTTTGACGCCACCTCCGGCCGCCTCGAGTACGCCGCGCGGGCCGTAGAACGTGCCGCCTTGAGCCTGCGGTGAACTCGCGCCGTAGAGCGCGGGCAGGACGGCCTCGTCGACCTCCTGCCACATGAACGGTGTGAGTTGTCGACTGATCCGGTAGAACCGCTCCAACACGGTAGGACTCTGTCTGCCCTGCGACGGGCCGCTCAATTGCAGATTGGTTTTGGCGAAGCCGGGGTGAGCCGCGTTGGACACGACGCCCCAGTTGGCCTGCCGGCTTCGGCGATCCAGTTCCAGGGCGAACATCAGATTCGCCGACTTCGACTGCGAATACGCCTGAGTCGGGTTGTAGCGCTTCTCCCACTGCAGGTCCTCGAAGTTGATGCCGCCCATGCGGGCAGCCAGGCTGCTCAGGGTGGTCACCCGCGCATCGCTTGCGGCGCGTAGCAGTGGCAACAGATGGGCGGTCAACGCGAAATGGCCCAGGTGGTTGCCGCCGAACTGGAGCTCGAAGCCGTCGGCTGTGGTCTCCCGCTGGGGTGGCTGCATGATGCCGGCGTTGTTGATCAGGATGTCGATGGGCCGACCCTCTGCCGTGAGTTCCTCGCCCAGCGCTCTGACACTGGCCAGCGACGCCAGGTCGAGCTGTTTGATGGTCAGTTTCGCGCCGGGAACAGTCCTGTGGATCTGCTCGACTGCGGCTTCACCTTTGGTGCGGTTGCGGATCGCCATGATGATGTCGGCGCCGGCGGCGGCCAGCCGGGTGGCCAGGCCGAGCCCAAGGCCGGAGTTGGAGCCGGTGACGACCGCCAGCTTGCCGGACAAGTCGGGAACGGTCACTGCGAGCTCGCGGGTCATGGGTAACTCCTTCATCGGTGGATCACCGAACAGTAACGAACCAGCGGTCTGATAACAAGAGCCCATTGGTCTGATAAGTTTCTTGCTTGTGACGATCGGATTCCAGCGCGCGCGGCGCCCCGAGCAGATGGCGGCCCGGCGCGCGACGATCTTGGACGTCGCCCGCGCGATGCTGGCTGAGAAGGCGGTCGCGGACATCAGCCTGCGTGAGCTGTCTGACCGGGTCGGACTGGCCAAGTCCAATGTGCTGCGCTACTTCGACAGTCGAGAAGCCATCTTTCTGGAAGTGCTCGACGAGGAGTTCACGGCGTGGCTCGACGACCTCGACAGTCGACTGGGCCGACCGCGGGACAGAAAAGCCAACTACGCCAACGAGATCCGTGTGGCCACCGCGATCGCCGATTCACTGGTAGACAGACGGCTGCTGTGTGAGCTGTTCGGTTCGATGGCTTCAGTGCTGGAACGCAACATCTCGCATGACTTCGCCCGCGACTTCAAGGCCCGCGCGATGGCGAAAATCGGCAGCCTGGCGGAACTTGTCGCGCGTCACCTGCCGTGGCTGCCGTCGGAGTTCACCGAGTTCTTCGCCGAGGCCGCGCTCACCCTGACCGCGGGAATGTATCCGTTCTCTGTGCCGACAGAACCCGTGCGGGCCGCGATCGCCGAGATCGGCTTTCCCGATCCGGGTGAGCGGTTCAGCGAGGGTCTGCGAACTGGCCTGGTGACCTGGCTGATTGGTGCGGCGGCGCAAACCGAGGCGTGACAGACTTCGCGCATGACTAGGTTCGCGCCGCGGATCGCGATCGTCGTGTCCATCCTGACGCTGGTCTCGTCGATCATCGGCTTCGTCGCAGTGATGATTCTCAACGCGTTTGTGCTCGACGAGTACGACGCCTACGGCGAGGTGCCGATCCCGGGCTCGAGCAGCCTGCACTTACCCGAGGGCGAGGTGACCGTCAGCTTCCACACGCTCACCACCGGCAGGCCGACAAGCGGCTTCCCCATTCCGGACATGGGCCTGAGCATTGATCCCCCCGCTGATGCGCCAGAGCCGGACGTCACCGAAAGCATCGGTGGGACAACCACAGTCAACAGCGATGTCCATGTGCGGGTGTGGGTGGTGCAAGTCCACCAGGCAGGCACCTACGACATCACGACACAGGGAAACGTCGGCGCTTACATCAACCCGCGGCTGGCATTCGGCCATGACAGTTCGTACGGCTGGCTGCCGTGGCTGTTCGGTGGGCTTTTCGTGATGGGCTTGCTCGAGCTCTTCGCTGCACTGGCGTGGGCGGCCAAGGCCGGCAAGAAGGCGCGCCCCCTTGCGCCGCATGAACTGCTGGGCTTTCCCGCGCAGACGTGGAGTGCCGGCGCCCCACCGCCACCGCCTGCAAGCAGTTATACGCCGACCGATCAGGGCATCCGCATCGAACAACTCAAGACGCTGGCCGCCTTGCGGGACTCCGGCGCGCTGACCGAGGAGGAGTTCGAGGCGGAGAAGCGCCGCATTCTCGGTGACTAGTGGCCGCGGGCCACCCAGTCGTCGTAGTGCACGATTTCGTCGCCGATCGTGGTCGAGTCGCCGTGGCCGGTGTAGACGACGGTGTCGCCGGGCAGCTTTCCGAGTTTCTCCGAGATGGACGACAAGATGGTTCCGAAGTCGGAGTACGAGCGTCCGGTTGCTCCTGGGCCGCCCTGGAACAGGGTGTCGCCGCTGAACACGGCGTTCAGTTCGGGGGCATGCCAGCACACCGATCCCGGAGAGTGTCCGGGGGTGTGAATCGCGCGCAACTCATGGCCGGCGACGCGCAGCGTTACACCGTCGTCGACAGCGCGGAAATCGCTGTCGGGGTGCGTCATTCGCCATAAGACGTCATCGGCGGGATGCAGCAGTACCGGGGCGTCGAGTGCCTTGCAGAGTTCGGGTGCGACGGTGACGTGGTCGTTGTGGCCGTGGGTGCACACCACGGCGACGACGTGGCGCCCGCCGACGGCCGTCACGATCGGGCCCGCGTCATGGGCGGCGTCGAACACCACCACTTCGGAGTCGTCGCCGACGAGCCAGATGTTGTTGTCGACTTCCCAACTGCCGCCGTCGAGTTCGAACACCCCGTGGGTGACGAGACGCTGGATCGGGCCGCCGTTCACAGCACCACCACAGACCGCAGCACCTCACCAGCGTGCATCTTGTGAAACGCGTCCTCGATTCCGTCGAGTCCGATGCGTTCGGACACGAACTTCTCCAGCGGCAACCGGCCCTGCAGGTAGAGGCTGATCAGGGTGGGGAAGTCACGCTCGGGCAGGCAATCGCCGTACCACGACGACTTCAGCGAGCCGCCGCGGGAGAAGAAGTCGATCAACGGCATCTCCAGTTTCATGTCGGGCGTCGGAACACCCACCAGCACAACGGTTCCCGCCAGATCGCGAGCGTAGAACGCCTGCTTCCACGTCTCGGGCCGCCCGACTGCGTCGATCACCACGTCGGCGCCGTTGCCGTCGGTCAGGTCCTGGATGGTTTTCACCGGGTCGAGCTCGCGGGCGTTGATGGTGTGGGTGGCGCCGAAATCCCGTGCCCAGTCCAGCTTCTTGTTGTCGGTGTCCACGGCGATGATCCGCTTGGCGCCCACCAGTCGCGCCCCCGCGATCGCCGCGTCGCCAACGCCGCCACAGCCGATCACCGCAACCGTGTCGTCGCGGCCGACGGCGCCGGTGTTGACCGCTGCGCCCAGCCCGGCCATCACCCCGCAGCCCAGCAGCCCGGCCACCGCCGGGTCCGCCGACGGGTCGACCTTCGTGCACTGGCCTTCATGCACCAGCGTCTTGTCGGCGAAGGCCCCGATACCCAGCGCCGGGGTCAGCTCGGTGCCGTCGGTCAGCGTCATCGGCTGTGAGGCGTTGAACGTGTCGAAGCAGAACCACGGCCGGCCCCGCTTACACGCCCGGCACTGACCGCATACCGCGCGCCAGTTCAGGATCACAAAATCGCCGGGCTCCACGTTCGTCACACCGGGTCCGACGGATTCCACGGTGCCCGCGGCCTCATGGCCAAGAAGAAACGGGAACGCGTCGTTGATGCCGCCCTCGCGGTAGGTCAAGTCGGTATGGCACACCCCGCACGCGATCACGTCGACGACGACCTCGCCCGGCCCGGGGTCGGGAATGACCACATCGGTCACCTCGACCGGCTCACCCTGCTTCCGTGAAATCACACCGCGCACCGTCTGAGTCATGCGTACAACTTAATGGGAGCCGATTTCCGCGATACGCCGAGTCTGTCCCCGGCTTCGCGTGGGCCCACACAGATCGCGAACCCAGCGGACATCGCGATCTGCCCGCAGTTCGGCGAGTGGAACCGGCGAGTGGGACGCTTGGGATGTGATGCCGACGCTCTATCTGTCCCATGGCGCCCCGCCGCTGGTCGACGACGAACTCTGGGTCGCGCAACTGGCGGCGTGGGCCAGCGAGCTGCCGACGCCGTCGGCGATCCTCGTCGTCTCCGCGCACTGGGAATCAGCGCCGCTGACGATCGGGTCGACCTCCACCAACACCCCATTGACCTACGATTTCTGGGGGTTTCCGCAGCGCTATTACGAGGTCAGCTATGACGCGCCGGGTGCGCCGGACCTCGCCGCACGGATCGAAAAGCTCATGCCCGACGACGAACCGGTCACCCACGACCCGGACCGACGCCTCGACCACGGCGCCTACGTTCCGCTGACCGTGATGTACCCCGACGCGACGATCCCTGTGTTGCAGATCTCGATGCCCACCCTGGACCCGCAACGACTGTTGCACCTCGGTGAGCGGCTGCGTCCGCTGCGCGAGGACGCAGTGCTGATCGTCGGCTCCGGCTTCACCACGCACGGGCTGCCGTTCCTCGACGATCCATCGCCGAACGCCGAGCCACCGGGGTGGTCATCGGAGTTCGACGACTGGGCGCAGGAACGTTTCGCGGTCGGCGATCTCGACTCGCTCATCGACTTTCGGGCCAAGGCTCCGGGCATGCCATATGCCCACCCCACGATCGAACATTTCTCGCCGCTGTTCGTCGCGCTCGGCGCCTCGGCGGATCCGGAACAATCGCCGCGGCAGGTGATCGACGGCTATTGGATGGGCCTATCCAAACGCTCGATTGAACTCACCTGACGGGACATACCGTTGATCCGATCGAGCCGGACGGCCGCCGTGACATGGGCATATGCGAACAACGTCATCGCGCACCAATGAGTGACACACCCGTCAATTGAGTACCTGAATGGTCTCGACGGGCATGTCGGCGTGTGCCGGCACGTCAGCGTCGGCGGGTGCGGGTAAGGACTACATCGTTTGGATCATGTGGTGGAGACCCGATACGTATCGTTTGCCCGACTCGCGCGCTGAGTTGCGAGCATAGGTTTGAGCCATGACAACACTTGACGAAAACCTCTCGGCCGCGGAACCCACCGACGAGTTCGCGCAGCGAATCGTCGGGGCGATCGACAGCGCCAGCCTGGCGATTCTGCTGTCCATCGGTCATCAAACCGGGCTGTTCGACACACTCGCCGAACTCCCGCCCGCGACCAGCTCACAGATCGCCGACGCAGCCGGGCTCAACGAACGCTACGTGCGGGAATGGCTGGGTGGCGTGGTCGCCAGCCAGGTGGTCGAGTACGACCCGACCGCGCAGACGTATTCGCTTCCGCGGCACCGCGCCGCTGTGCTGACCCGAGCCGCCGGCCCGGACAACCTGTCCCGTGTCGCACAGTTCATCCCGCTGCTCGGCGAGGTCGAACAGAAGGTCATCGGCTGCTTCCGTACCGGTGGCGGATTGCCTTACAGCGACTACCCGCGGTTCCACACACTGATGGCCGAGGAGAGCGGCGAGGTGTTCGACGCGGCACTCGTCGACGGCATCCTGCCGATGGCCGCCGGTCTGGTGGACCGGCTTCGTTCGGGCGCGGACGTCGCCGATATCGGATGCGGCAGTGGTCATGCGATCAACGTGATGGCACAGGCGTTCCCGGCCAGCCGCTTCACCGGCATCGACTTCTCCGACGAAGGCCTCGCCGCCGGCCGGGCCGAGGCGGCCCGGCTGGGTCTGAAGAATGCCGGCTTTGTCGCCAAGGATGTCGCACAGCTTGACGTGGCCGAAACATATGACGTCGTAACGGTTTTCGACGCGATCCACGATCAGGCCCAGCCCGCGCGGGTGCTGGACAACATTCACCGGGCGCTGCGGCCGGGCGGCATCCTGCTGATGGTCGACATCAAGGCATCGAGCCAGTTGGAGGACAACATCGGTGTTCCGCTTGCGACGTACCTCTACACGGTGTCGACCATGCACTGCATGAGTGTGTCGCTGGGTCTCGACGGTGCCGGGCTGGGGACGTGCTGGGGTCAGCAGCTGGCCACCTCGATGCTCGCCGACGCGGGCTTTGGTGACGTGACAGTGCACGAGATCGAGTCCGACCCGATCAACAACTACTACATCGCCCGGAAGTAAGCTTCCCGCGCGATGAGCGCGTTGCAAGCTGTTGCCGACTGGCCTGTGGATGCGGTCGCCGTCGCGGTGGTCGGGCCGTCCGGAGTTCTGGCCCACCACGGCGACACCGGTCGACGTTTCGCACTCGCGTCGGTGACCAAACCCTTGGTGGCGCGTGCCGCGCAGGTCGCCGTCGAAGAGGGTGTGGTCGAACTCGACACCGAGGCCGGCCCGCCCGGGTCGACGGTGCGTCACCTGCTCGCGCACACGTCGGGCTACGCGATGCACTCGGCGGACGTGCTGGCCAAACCGGGCACCCGGCGCGTCTACTCCAACCACGGCTTCGGGGTGCTGGCGCAGACGATCCAGCAGGCATCGGGTATCGAGTTCGGCCAATACCTGACCGAGGCCGTGTTCGAACCGCTCGGCATGGCCGATACCTCGCTGGACGGCGGTGCAGACGCCGCGGGTTTCGGGGCGACGTCGACTGTGGCGAATCTGGCGGCCTTCGCCGGCGATCTGCTGCGGCCCTCGTTGGTGTCGCAGCAGATGCACGACGACGCGGCCGACGTGCAGTTTCCCGGTCTGGTCGGCGTGTTGCCCGGATTCGGGGTGCAGCGGCCCAACGACTGGGGCCTGGGCTTCGAGATCCGCGACGCCAAGTCACCGCATTGGACCGGATCGGCGAATTCGGGCCGCACCTACGGGCATTTTGGCCAGTCAGGGACGTTTTTGTGGGTCGATCCCGACGCCGATCTGGCGCTGGTGGCGCTGACCGACCGCAACTTCGGCGAGTGGGCCTATCCGCTGTGGCCGGCGTTGTCTGACGAAGTGCTGAGAGAATTCGGGGCACACTAGCGCAACAGGGGCCTCACAAGGCACAATGGACACGCACGACACAGCTGTAATTCGGTCCTACCAGGTCGTTGGGGAAGACGTCCCTCGTGGAGCCGAAGGAGCAGCAGATGCGTGCAGCGAACCAATTCGCCGACGCGGCGACTGGTGTGGTGTACATCCACGCCTCACCCGCGGCGGTGTGCCCGCATGTCGAGTGGGCGTTGTCGTCGACCCTGTCGGCGCGGGCGAATCTGAAGTGGACCCCGCAGCCGGCCATGCCAGGACAGCTGCGCGCTGTCACGAACTGGGTCGGACCCGTCGGCACAGGAGCGCAGTTGGCGAGCGCCTTGCGCTCGTGGTCGGTGCTGCGGTTCGAGGTGACCGAGGATCCCAGTGCGGGTGTTGACGGCCACCGGTGGTGCCACACCCCGCAGCTGGGTCTGTGGAGCGGGACGATGAGCGCCAACGGTGACGTGATGGTCGGTGAGATGCGCCTGCGGACGTTGATGGCATCGGGCGCGGACACGCTCGCCGCGGAACTGGACTCCGTGCTCGGCACCGCGTGGGACGAGGCGTTGGAGGCCTATCGCGACGGTGGCGATGGCGCGGAAGTCAGCTGGCTCAACCGGGGAGTCGGGTAGCCGACGACATTGAGCCGGGAGTTGGGTAGCCGACGACATTCAACCGGGGAGTCGGGTAGCCGACGACATTGAGCCGGGGAGTCGGGTAGCCGACGACATTGAACCTGAGAGTGGGTTAGCCCCGCGGCCGCAGGATCTGCAGCGCGCCGGGAACTGCCGACACGTCGACGGGCAACGGGCAGGCGTATTCGCCGTCCGCATAGGCGTTGATGCCTGCGGAGTCCACGCTGACCGAGCGGGCGCGCGCCGTGCTCACCCTGTCGAGTTCGGTGTGAGTGCCCTTGAACACGGTGGGGAACAAGCGGATCAACCGGGTTCGCGAGGTCGCGTGCACCATCGTGATGTCGAGTTGGCCGTCGGCGTGGTCGGCGTCGGGACAGATCAGCATGCCGCCGCCGTAGCTTCGCGTGTTGCCGAACGCGGCGAGCGTCAGATCGGTGACGATCTCCTCGCCGTCGTCGAAGGCCAGCCGAAACGGCAGCGGCCGAAGTTGGGAGAGTTCGGCGACGATCGCGATGTTATAGCGCATCCGGCCGTGCGGCCATGACATGCGATTGGTGCGGTCGCTGACGAGCGAATCGAATCCGGTGGCCATCACCGTGCCGAACCACTTCTGCACGCCGGCGTGGTTGTCGATGCGGCCGAGGTCGACGGTCTCGGTCCAGCCATCGGCGACCACATCGGCTGCGGCTTCGGGATCGCCTTTGGGTAGGCCGTATTCGCGTGCATGGTCGTTGCCCGTGCCTGCCGGGATGATGCCCAGCGGGATGCCGCCGAGCGCCAGCGACTGCAGCGCCAGCGAGATGACACCGTCGCCGCCGCACACCACCAGCGCATCGGTCCCTCGCTCAAGCGCGTCGTCGAGAAGTCGCCGCGCGTGATCCGCATCGGTGCCGACGATTTCGCAGACATCGACGCCCCGTTGTTGAAAGCGTGCGATCGCCCGCTCTGCCGCATGCGGTGCATTGCCATGGCCCGACATCGGATTCGTCAGCATGGTGACGCGGCCGATCTCGCGCTTGGTCATGGAATTAGCTTGCCCGGGTTGAGAATTCCGGTCGGATCGAGTGTGGCCTTGACGGCTCTCAGCACTGCTACTCCGAGGTCGCCAACCTCGTCGCACATCCACGGCCGGTGATCGGCGCCGACGGCATGGTGGTGGGTGATGGTGCCACCGGTGCGCACCATCGCCTGCGACGCGGCGGTCTTCGCCTTGCGCCACTGCTCGATCGCGTCACCGCGTTGTCCCGCGACGACGGTGAAGTACAGCGACGCGCCCGTGGGATACACATGCGAAATGTGGCACAGCACAAGCGCGGGCGTGCCTGATTCGGCGAGCGAATTGGTCAGTGCCTCGGTCACCGCGGCTTTGAGTGTGGGGACGTTGGACCAATTGGTGGCGGTCTCCAACGTCTCGCACAATGCGCCGGCCGAGAGCAGCGCGTCGCGCAGGTACGGCGCACCGAACCGGCCGTGTTCCCAGGCGCGGGCCGGCGATTCGCCCAGTGAGGTACCGCCACGGGCTTGTAGCAGCACGCGGGTCTCGGCGTGCCGGCTCTCGACATGGGCCTCGGTGCCCTCGAAAACAGTGATCGCCAGGCAGCCACCGGTGATCTGCTGCTCGCCGATGTTCTCGGTGGTGGCGAGGTTGACGCCGGTTTCGGCCTCGTCGGACAACCGGATCACCGTCGGACCGGTGCCGGTCTGGACGACGGCGCGCAGCGCGGCGGCGCCGGTCTCGAAATCCGGGAACGACCACGCTTCGTAGCGGGAGGCCTCGGGAGTGCGATGCACCCGCACCCGCACGCGGGTGATGATCCCGAAGACGCCCTCGGAGCCGATGAGCAGCTGACGCAGGTCGGGGCCTGCAGCGGATTCCGGTGCCCGGCCGAGGTCGAGCACGCCGGCAGGCGTCACCGCGCGCAGGCCGCGGACCATGTCGTTGAACCGGCCGTAGCCAGCCGAGTCCTGGCCCGACGACCGCGTCGCGGCGAAGCCGCCGATGGTGGCGAATTGGAAGCTCTGCGGGTAATGCCCGAGCGAGAAGCCGCGCTCGCCGAGGAGTCGCTCGGCCTCGGGTCCGGTCAACCCGGCACCCAGTTCGGCTTCTGAGGAGACCTCGTCGAGGGCGTGCAGCTGGTCGAGTCGTCGTAGATCCAGCGACACGACGGCCTTGAAGTCGCCGCGGATGGGATCAAGACCGCCGACCACGCTGGTGCCGCCGCCGAAGGGGACGACGGCGATGCTGCGTTGTGCGCAGTACTGCAGGATCGCGGCTATTTCCTCTTCGCCGCCTGGCATCAGCACCGCATCGGGGGCATCCTGCACGCCGGAATCCTTGCGGCGCAACAGATCCAGCGTCGACTTGCCGCCGGCGCGCAGCAACCGGCCGCGATCGTCGATGCTGCAGTATTCGGTTCCGACAATTGCGGTCAGCCCGTCGAGGTCGGCAGGGGAGAGTGCCGAAGGCCGCAGCCGAACCTGGTCCGCTTCGAGCTCAGCCGCCGCGGACTTTTCGACACCCAGGGCCTGTTTGAGGAGCGACCGGATGCCGTCGGACAGCGGCTTGGCTTCCTGCGGGTCGCCCCAGGCGTTCCACTTCATCGGGGGCAGGAGAGTCGCCTGTTGGTCATCCTGACGCGTCATGCGTTACAGTATTACACATGCTGTCAATCAGTAACTCTGGATCGACGGTCGAGTCCCGGATCCTCGACGCCACCGCGGCGTGCGTGCTGGCCTACGGTGTCGAGCGCGTGACACTGGCCGAGATCGCGCGGCGGGCGCGGGTGAGCCGCCCGACCATCTACCGTCGCTGGCCCGATATCCGCTTCGTGCTTGCCGAGCTGTTGACCATGCGCATCGCCGGTGTCCTCGACGACGTGCCGGAACGCGGGCCTGGCCGCGAAGCGCTGGTCGGGCGGGTCGTCGCGGTCGCCGAACACTTGCGTGGCGACGAGGTCGTGATGGCGGTGTTGCGCGCGCCGAACGTCGCGATGGTCTACATCGCCGAACGGCTGGGCACCAGCCAGCAG